>NZ_JBALMG010000007.1:0-35285 GCF_036963225.1 Bacillus sp. JJ783
ATTTATTTTTTCTTAATAAATGGCGGAAAAATAAGAAAAATTAGCAGGATTATTAAAAATTATCACGAAATAAGTAAAAGTTTAGCGAATAATCGTTTGAAATAATAAAATGTTTTCTATATGATAAAGGTAAAGGTTAGTAAAAAAGTAGGTGAATTTATGACAGTAACATTTTATTCATATCCAAAGTGTGGCACATGTCAAAAAGCAAAGAAATGGTTTGAGGCAAACGATGTAGCATATGAGATGATTCATATTGTTGAAAATCCACCGTCAAAAGAAGATTTACGTAATTTACATGAAAAAAGTGAATTACCATTAAAAAAATTCTTTAATACAAGTGGAATGCGTTACCGCGAACTTGGTTTAAAAGATAAGTTAAAGGATGCAAGCGAAGACGAAATGTACGAGCTTTTAGCATCTGATGGCATGTTAATTAAACGTCCAATTGTAACAGATGGAACGAGTGTAACACTTGGTTTTAACGAAGAGCAGTTTGAAAGTGTGTGGAAAAAATACCAATAAGGTATTTTTACATAATTAATACATTCACTGGAGGTACAGTCATGAGCATTCCAAATAATTTACGTTACTCTGAAGAACACGAATGGGTAAAAACAGAAGGTAATGCGGTTGTTATCGGTATTACTCATTTTGCACAAGGTGAGTTAGGCGATATCGTATTCGTTGAACTTCCTGAAGTAGGTGCAACAATCCAAGCTGACGAGCCATTCGGAAGCGTAGAATCTGTTAAAACAGTTTCTGAATTATACGCACCTGTAAGTGGTAAAGTTGTAGCAGTAAACGAAGAATTAAGTGACCAACCAGAACTAGTTAACGAATCTCCATACGAGGGTGCATGGATGGTTAAAGTTGAACTTTCTGATGCAAGCCAAGTTGAGAAGTTATTAACTGCAGAAAAATATGCAGAAATGACAAACCAAGACTAATTATAGTCGAAGAAAAAGGACAGCCTTTGTGCTGTCCTTTTTTATGTTGTGTACATAATGAATTTAAAAACATATATATTAATTATTATATAGGAGAACGTTTTTGAAAAAACTTTTTTCATTGTCTAGCTCCAGCGGCTAGAACAGTCGGTCATTTCACGCCTTCACTTGAGGCAAAAGGCGCCTCTAGTTCAGGAGTTCCAATGCCCTCCTGTTCTGAACGAGCCGCTTGCGCTTTCGATATTGTCCAGCTCCAGCGGCTAGATTGTTCGGTGGCTTCGCGTCTTCCTGCGAGGCAAAAAGCGCCTCCGCGTCAGAAGCTCCATCCCCCTCACAATCTGAACGAGCCGCTTGCGCTTTTCGTTGTCCAGCTTCAGCGGCTAGAACAGTCGGTCATTTCACGCCTTCACTTGAGGCAAAAGGCGCCTCTAGTTCAGGAGTTCCAATGCCCTCCTGTTCTGAGCGAGCCGCTTGCGCTTTTCTTTTGCAAAAATAAACAGGAAACAACATGAAAATAACGAATATACTATATACTAAGTTAAAGGTTGTATAGTATATGGTGATCGGGTGATGACATATGATTTATGTGGAAAAAGTCATTATTGTAGAAGGTAAATCGGACAGAAGAAAGATTGAATCTATTATTCGTGAACCAGTGGAAATTGTTTGTACAAATGGTACAATTGGTTTGTCGAAAATGGATGAGCTCATTGATCAGTTTTTTGATAAGGACGTATATGTGCTAGTGGATGCTGATGATGCAGGAGAAAAGTTAAGGAAACAATTCCGAAAAGAATTTCCGCAAGCAGAGCATATTTATATTGATCGCTCGTATCGCGAGGTGGCGACTGCACCTTCTTCACATTTAGCAAATGTATTATGGGGAGCTGACATTGACGTTTATACAGAATATTTACGGTAAGGAATGATAGAAGTGATTGATTGGACAGGTGCCGAAGCTACAGACCTAATAGGAAATGAAGAAAAAACAGTGTTATATGTGTATACACCAATGTGTGGAACATGCCAGTTAGCAAAGAAGATGTTAACGGTCGTCGAGATGACGATTGAAGATTTGAAAATTGGGATGTTAGATTTAAATTATGCCCCGCATTTAGCGAAAGAGTATGGGATAGAAAGTGTACCGTGTTTACTTGTTTTTGAAAATGGGACACTGATGAAGAAAATATATGCATTTCATTCGGTTGAATATTTATATACGGAATTAAAGTAGGCGGCAAAGTTTTTGCCGCCTCGACATATTTCTTGGGAAATATGTCGACATGCGTGATAGATACAGTATTTGTCGAGCGAAAGTAACAGGATTGCTCTTTAATAAGAGGGAATGGTATGTAATAGAAAGTGATATGAGGGATGTGGTTTAGGATGAAATTATATTCTTTGCTTCAATCATTTGTAAATTACGCTAATGGTCAATATCATTTAGAACCGCTTTTAAGGCAAGGAGAAAGAACTGTTAATTTTCGTTTTGGAGATGAATGCTGTTCGTTACAAATTTCAAGAGATTATATAGAACTTTTGAAAGAGGCGAGAGGAACGGAACAAATCGTTTGTTTAGAGGAAGAGGATGTACAAAAATTAGTGACTGGAAATATGAGGTTGCAAACGTTAATGAGTGATGGACGGGTACAATATTCTGGAACATATCGAACGATGTTATTAGTTGAATCGATGTTTCATATATGTAAACCGATGTCAGTCGGGGCTTAAAATTCTGAAGTTTCTTTTTTTACGAAAATTTCTGTTGACAGAGCGTGTTGATATTGATACAATTCAATTCATAAAATATAGACAATTTCATAAATTTTAAATCAGACGAAAATTTAATCTGATTTCTCTTATTAAGAGAGGTGGAGGGACTGTGCCCTGTGAAGCCCGGCAACCGTCAACTTATGTTGAAATGGTGCCAATTCCTGCAAAGCAAATGCTTTGAGAGATGAGAGAGAGGGATAATGTTGTTATATACGCATATAAACCTTTCTGCTTCTCTAGAAGCGGAAAGGTTTTTTGTTGTTTGAATGCGGAGGACATTCAAATAATAAGAGGAGCTATAACGATGGACTACACGCATCAAAAATAAAAAAATGTGGAGTCTGTCCAAAGTTTTTATGAAGTCTAGCTCCAGCGGCTAGAATGTTCGATGGCTTCGCTTCTTCCTATGAGGCAAAAAGCGCCTCTACGTCAGAAGCTCCATCCACTTCACATTCTAAACGAGCCGCTTGCGCTTTTTATGAAATCCAGCTCCAGCGGCTAGAACAGTCGGTCGTTTCATCCCTTCCTATGAGGCAAAAAGTGCCTCTACGTCTGGGATTCGGGCGTCCTCTTGTTCTAAACGAGCCGCTTGCGCTTTTTAATCAAAAAGGGGTGAACATCATGATTTTATTAGAAAATGTAAAGAAAATATATAAGGCAAAAAGCGGTGATGTCACTGCTGTAGATAACGCCAACTTACAAATAGAGAAAGGCGAAATATTTGGTGTTATCGGATATAGTGGCGCTGGGAAAAGTTCGTTAATCAGATTATTTAATCAGTTAGAGAAACCAACTTCTGGCCAAATTACAATTGCGAATCGTGTGATTTCAGCGATTACTGGAAATGAACTTCGTAAGGCAAGACAAGAAATCGGAATGATTTTTCAGCATTTCAACTTACTTTGGTCACGAACTGTGCGTGAAAATATCGCATTCCCACTTGAAATTGCAGGTGTCGATAAGGTGGAGAGAAGAAAACGTGTCGATGAGTTAATTCATCTTGTTGGATTAGAGGGAAGAGGAGACGCGTACCCATCTCAGCTAAGTGGTGGACAAAAGCAGCGCGTCGGGATTGCAAGAGCGTTAGCAAATAATCCACAAGTACTTTTATGTGATGAAGCAACGTCAGCTCTTGATCCGGAAACGACAGATCAAATTTTAGATTTACTATTAGATATTAATAAGCGTCTCGGTTTAACAATTGTACTAATTACACATGAGATGCACGTTATTCGAAAAATTTGTAATCGAGTGGCGGTAATGGAGAAAGGGAAGATTGTAGAAACGGGTCCAGTACTTGACGTATTCCGTAATCCACAGCAAGACATTACAAAACGATTTGTACAGCAGTTAACGGATTCTGAAGATACAAATGAAACGATTGAAAGTTTAATTGAAAAATACCCAGATGGAAAAGTAATTCGCTTGCAGTTTATCGGTGAGGCAGTAGAAAGACCGGTACTTCAAAGATTAATGCAACGCAGTGATATAGAAGTTAGCATTTTGCAAGGAAATATCGCACAAACGAATAACGGTTCTTACGGAAGTTTAGTCGTTCATTTAAATGGTGAAGAAACAGCGATCCAGCAAGCAATAGAAGGGATTCATCAAGATCAAGTAGAGCTGGAGGTGATTGCACATGGATAAGTTAATCGCAAATGTTGATTGGAATCAAATGTTAGAAGCAACTGGTGAAACGCTATATATGACGGCAATCGCAGCACTTGCCACGTTTGTTTTAGGACTTATTTTAGGGCTATTACTCTTTATGACAGCGAAAGATAATTTATGGGAAAATAAAGCGATTAATACGGTGATTGGAGCGTTCGTAAACATTTTCCGTTCTATACCGTTCATCATTTTAATTATTTTATTAATCCCATTCACAAAGATTCTTCTTGGAACAATTCTCGGAGCGAGTGCAGCGCTGCCAGCTTTAATTATTGGAGCGGCACCATTTTACGCGAGAATGGTTGAAATCGCACTTCGTGAAATTGATAAAGGGGTAATTGAAGCTTCAAAAGCAATGGGAGCAAAAACAAGCACAATCATTTTGAAAGTATTAATTCCAGAAGCGTTACCAGCATTAGTATCTGGTATTACGGTAACGACAATTGCTTTAGTAGGCTATACAGCAATGGCTGGTGTTGTTGGTGCGGGTGGCCTTGGAACACTTGCTTATTTAGAAGGGTTCCAGCGAGGAAATAACGATGTAACAATCGTTGCGACAATTTGTGTATTACTAGTTGTATTTTTCATTCAGTGGATTGGTGATAGTTTAACGACTCGAATAGATAAAAGATAATGAAAAACGGGAGGATATTTCAAATGAAAAAATTATTACTTACAGCACTTATTACAACTTCAATTTTTGGGCTAGCTGCTTGTGGTGGGAAAGATAAAGATGAAAAGAAACTAGTTGTTGGTGCTTCTAATGTACCTCATGCGGTTATTTTAGAAAAGGCAAAGCCGTTACTTGAGAAAAAAGGAATTGAGTTAGAAATTAAAAAATTCCAAGATTACGTGTTGCCGAATAAATCATTGGCGGATAAGGATTTAGATGCAAACTACTTCCAGCACATTCCGTATTTAGAAAAAGAAATTAAAGATAAAAAATATGATTTTGAAATAGCGGGGAAAATTCATTTAGAACCAATTGGCGTGTACTCTCAAAAATATAAGAGCTTAAAAGAACTTCCAGACGGGGCGACAATTATTATGAGTAATTCTGTTGCTGATCATGGACGTGGTTTAGCAATTTTACAAAAAGAAGGCATTTTAAAAATTAAAGACGGAGTAGATCCAGTTAAAGCGACTCCGAAAGATATTGCAGATAATCCGAAAAATTTAAAGTTCAAAACGGATATTGAGCCTGGTTTATTACCACAAGTGTATAACAATAAAGAAGGCGATGCAGTTCTAATTAATTCTAACTATGCAATTGATGCGAAGTTAAACCCAGAAAAAGACGCGATTGCAATTGAAGGAAATGATTCTCCATACGCAAACGTAGTAGCTGTTCGTAAAGGTGATAAAGATAAAAAAGAGATTAAAGCTCTTATAGAAGTGCTACATTCTAAAGAAATTGAAGATTTTATTAATAAAGAATATAAAGGGGCAGTTGTTCCTGTAAAAGAATAATCGTTTGAAGAAGGGCTGGTGTATGCCGGCTCTTTTTTCTAACTACATAACTATAGGGGAGAAGGGGACATCATATGAAAAAGATTATATTGTCAGTTGTTACAGCACTGTCTGTATTTACATTAGCTGCTTGCGGGGGGAAAGAGGAAAATAAACTTGTTGTTGGAGCTTCTAACGTGCCGCACGCTGTTATTTTAGAGAAGGCACAGCCGATATTAGAGAAAAAGGGTATTAAATTAGAGATTAAAAAATTCCAGGATTATGTTCTGCCGAATAAAGCGTTAGCGGATAAAGAAATTGATGCGAACTACTTCCAACACATTCCGTATTTAGATAAAGAAATTCAAGAAAAAGGATATAAAATTGTAAACGCAGGAAAAATTCATTTAGAGCCAATGGGCATTTATTCTAAGAAATATAAAAGCTTAAAAGATCTTCCAGATGGAGGAACGGTTATTATGAGTAATAACGTAGCTGAGCGTGGCCGTATGTTAGCGTTGTTACAAAAAGGCGGCGTTATTAAATTAAAAGACGGTGTAGATGTTGTTAAAGCGACAGTAAAAGATGTTGTAGAAAACCCGAAAAATTTAAAGTTTAAAACAGATGTAGAACCTGGGCTTTCACCGAAGCTGTACGAAAACAATGAAGGTGATGCTTTATTTATTAATTCAAACTACGCAATTGATGCGAAATTAAATCCAACAAAGGATGCAATTACAATTGAAGGATCAGACTCTCCTTATGCAAATATTATCGCAGTTCGTAAAGGTGACGAGAAGAAAAAAGAAATTAAAGAGTTAGTAGACGTATTGCATTCAAAAGAAATTCAAGACTTTATCAATAAAGAATATAAAGGTGCTGTACTTCCAGTAAATGAATAAGTGCAGGAAAGGATTGGGAAATTTCCAGTCCTTTTTTCTTTATATATATAAGAAGAAAAGTGTATCATATAAGGATGCAAGGGAAATACTTATATACATTTGTGAAAAAATTGTTACATTTTTTCAGCGTTTGCGATATCATTTTATTTGATATAAGATTAGAATGAGAATAAAATGAGAATATGAACGTTTTAGTAATTTTTAAAATGTATATATAGGATTAATGGAGGTATTGAGATGGCTGGTTCTACATTAACGGTTAAAGACTTACATGTATCAATTGATGGCAAAGAAATTTTAAAGGGTGTAAACCTTGAAGTAAAAGGTGGAGAAATCCACGCAATTATGGGACCTAACGGAACAGGTAAATCAACTTTATCTTCTGCAATTATGGGTCACCCAAAGTATGAAGTAACAGAAGGTAGCATCATCATCGACGGTGAAGATGTATTAGAAATGGAAGTAGACGAGCGCGCACAAGCAGGTCTATTCCTAGCAATGCAATATCCAAGTGAAATTAGCGGAGTAACAAACGCTGACTTCTTACGTTCTGCAATTAATGCACGTCGTGAAGAAGGCGAAGAAATTTCTCTTATGAAATTTATCCGTACATTAGATAAAAACATGGAATTCCTAGAAATGGATCCAGAAATGGCACAACGTTACTTAAACGAAGGTTTCTCTGGCGGTGAGAAAAAACGTAATGAGATTCTTCAATTAATGATGATCGAGCCAAAAATTGCAATCTTAGATGAAATCGACTCAGGTCTTGATATCGATGCATTAAAAGTTGTATCTAAAGGTATTAACCAAATGCGCGGCGAAGATTTCGGTTGCCTAATGATTACGCATTACCAACGTTTATTAAACTACATCACTCCAGACTTCGTTCACGTTATGATGAACGGTCGTATCGTTAAATCTGGTGGCCCTGAGCTTGCACAACGTCTAGAAGCTGAAGGTTATGACTGGATTAAAAAAGAATTAGGTATTGAAGACGAAACAGCAGAGCAAGAAGCGTAAGAGAGGAGCATAAACATGACAATCGGTACATTACCTTTCGATCAAGAAACAATCCGTCAGCGCGCAAGCGAAGTAAACGAAGCTGCTTGGTTGACTGAGTTCCGCTTACAAGCTCTTGCACAAGCAACTGAACTTCCAATGCCAACGCCTGATAAAACGAAAATTGAAAAATGGGACTTTATCGGAAAAGGCGACGCTGCTAAGCAAGAGCCTGTAAGTTCTTTAACAGAGCTTCCAGAAGCAGTGAAAAACTTAATCGATGAAAATAACAGCGTATTAGTGCAACGTACTGGTACAACTGCGTTCGTTTCTTTAGCAGACGAAGCGAAAGAAAAAGGTGTTATTTTTACAGACATCGTAACAGCTGCAACAGAGCATGCTGAACTAGTACAAAAGTACTTAATGAAAGACGGCGTGAAAGTAGACGAGCATCGTCTAACTGCACTTCATGCTGCATTAATCAACGGCGGTGCATTCGTATATGTTCCGAAAAACGTTGTTCTTGAAACTCCACTTCAAGCTGTATTCTTAGTAGACGGCGAAGAAGCTAACGTATATAACCACGTATTATTCGTAGCTGATGCGAACAGTACTGCAACATATGTAGAAAACTACGTTGCAAATGAAAATGCTAAAGGTATTGCAAATATCGTAGCAGAAGTAATCGTGGAACAAGGCGCACAAGTGAAATTCGGTGCGGTTGATCTATTAGCAAAAGACGTAACAACTTACGTTAACCGCCGCGGCATTGTTGGACGCGACGGCCGTATTGATTGGGCTCTAGGCCTTATGAATGACGGAAATACAATCTCAGAGAACGTTACGAACTTAATGGGCGACGGATCATTTGCTGATACAAAAACAGTAACAATTGGCCGTGGTAACCAAACACAAAACTTTACAACTAAAGTTGTTCACTTCGGTAAACACTCTGAAGGTTGGATTTTAAAACACGGAGTACAAAAAGATAGTGCAACATCTATCTTTAATGGAATTGGTAAAATTGAACACGGTGCATCTAAATCAAATGCACAACAATCTTCTCGCGTTCTTATGTTAGATGAAAAAGCTCGCGGTGATGCAAACCCAATTCTTTTAATCGATGAAGATGATGTAATGGCAGGTCACGCAGCTTCAGTAGGCCGCGTAGATCCATACCAATTATACTACTTGATGAGCCGTGGGATTCCAAAACGCGAAGCAGAACGTTTAGTCATCCATGGATTCTTAGCACCTGTAGTAAATGAGCTTCCAATTGAAGGAGTAAAAGCACAGCTTGTTGAGGTAATTGAAAGGAAAGTTCGCTAATGAATATTCATGAAATACGCAAACAGTTTCCAATTCTTGATCAAAAAGTGAACGGCAAACAACTTGTTTATTTCGATAGTGCAGCAACTTCTCAAAAACCAATTCAAGTCATTGAAACGTTAGAACGTTATTATAAAGAATATAATTCTAACGTGCATCGCGGTGTTCATACGCTCGGTACGAAAGCTACCGACGCGTATGAAGGTGCACGTGAGAAAGTTCGCAAGTTTATTAATGCGAAATCAATGGAAGAGATTATTTTCACGCGCGGAACGACAACTGCATTAAATACAGTAGCAGCTAGCTATGGTCTTGATAATGTAAAAGAAGGCGATGAAATCGTCATCTCTTACATGGAGCACCATAGTAACATCATTCCGTGGCAACAAGTCGCGAAGAAAACTGGCGCAACTTTAAAATACCTTCCGCTTCAACCAGACGGTACAATTTCTTTAGAAGATGTTCGTCAAACAGTTACACCGAATACAAAAATTGTTTCTATTATGCACGTGTCAAACGTACTTGGAACGATTAACCCTGTAAAAGAAATCGGAGCAATCGCACATGAAAACGGTGCAATCATGATCGTTGATGGAGCACAAAGTGCACCTCATATGAAAGTGGATGTACAAGATTTAAACTGTGATTTCTACGCATTATCTGCTCATAAGATGTGCGGACCAACAGGTGTCGGCGTATTATATGGTAAGAAAGAATTGCTAAACAATATGGAGCCAATTGAATTTGGTGGTGAAATGATTGATTTCGTAGATTTACAAGAGTCTACTTGGAAAGAGCTTCCGTGGAAGTTCGAAGCAGGTACACCGATTATCGGTAATGCAATCGGACTTGGTGCGGCAATTGATTTCCTAGAAGAAATCGGTCTTCATAATATTGAAAAGCATGAACATGAATTAGCGCAATATGCTTTAGAGAGACTATCAGAAGTAGATGGCGTTACAATTTATGGTCCAAAGCATCGCGCTGGTCTAGTTACATTTAATATTGATGACGTACATCCTCACGATGTAGCAACTGTATTAGATGTAGAAGGCATTGCGGTTCGCGCAGGACATCACTGTGCACAACCACTTATGAAGTGGCTGAAAGCTTCTTCTACAGCACGTGCGAGCTTCTATTTATATAATACAAAAGAAGAAATTGATACATTTGTTGAATCGCTAATCAAGACAAAGGAGTATTTCACAAATGTCATTTAATAATTTAGATACGTTATATCGTCAAGTTATTATGGATCATTACAAAAATCCTCGTAACCATGGCGTGTTAGAAGATAGTGTTACCGTTAACTTGAACAATCCAACTTGCGGCGATCGTATTCAACTTACGATGAAAGTAGAAGAGGGTATTGTACAAGAAGCGAAGTTTGAAGGCGAAGGATGTTCAATTTCAATGTCTTCAGCTTCAATGATGACACAAGCAGTAAAAGGAAAGAAAATTGAAGAGGCTCTTAAGCTTTCTAAAATTTTCTCTGACATGATGCTAGGAAAAGAGTATGATGACAGCATTGATTTAGGAGATATTGAAGCATTACAAGGCGTATGCAAGTTCCCGGCACGTATTAAATGTGCAACATTAGCGTGGAAAGCGTTAGAAAAGGGCTTAAACGAAGATAAGTAATGTTAAAGGTTCCTAAAAACGAGGTTATATAAGGAGGGACACACCAACATGGCGAAGCAACTGCCAGATATCGGCGATTATAAATATGGTTTCAAGGATAAAGACGTTTCGATTTTCCGTGCTGGACGCGGTTTAACAAAAGAGATCGTTGAAGAGATTTCACGTATGAAAGAAGAACCACAGTGGATGTTAGACTTCCGTTTAAAATCACTGGATAAGTTCTATGAAATGCCAATGCCACAATGGGGCGGCGACTTAAACGACTTAGATTTCGATGAAATTACGTACTACGTAAAACCATCTGAGAAATCTGAGAAGTCTTGGGATGAAGTACCTGAGGAAATTAAAGCAACATTTGATAAATTAGGTATTCCTGAAGCTGAGCAAAAATATTTAGCTGGTGTATCTGCACAGTACGAATCTGAAGTTGTATACCACAACATGAAAGAAGACCTAGAAGATCTAGGAGTCGTCTTCAAAGATACAGATAGCGCATTAAAAGAGAACGAAGATATTTTCCGTGAGCATTTCGGAAAAGTAATCCCACCAACAGACAACAAATTCTCTGCATTAAACTCTGCAGTTTGGTCTGGTGGATCATTCATCTACGTTCCAAAAGGTATTAAAGTTGATACACCACTTCAAGCGTATTTCCGTATTAACTCTGAAAATATGGGACAATTTGAGCGTACGCTTATCATCGTAGACGAAGGCGCACACGTACACTACGTAGAAGGTTGTACAGCACCTGTTTACACGACTAACTCACTTCATAGTGCGGTAGTAGAAATCATCATTAAAAAAGATGCATATTGCCGTTATACAACAATCCAAAACTGGGCGAACAACGTATACAACCTAGTTACAAAACGTGCGGTTTGTGAAGAAAACGCAACGATGGAATGGATTGACGGTAACATCGGATCTAAATTAACGATGAAATACCCAGCAGTTATCTTAAAAGGCGAAGGCGCTCGTGGTTTAACATTATCTATCGCGATTGCTGGTAAAGGCCAACACCAAGATGCTGGTGCGAAAATGATTCACTTAGCACCAAACACATCTTCAACAATCGTTTCTAAATCGATTGCGAAGCATGGTGGTAAAGTAACTTACCGTGGTATCGTACAATTCGGACCAAAAGCGAAAAACTCTCGTTCTAACATCGAGTGTGACACGTTAATCATGGATAACCAATCTACATCTGATACAATTCCTTATAACGAAATCAAAAACGATTACGTTTCACTTGAGCACGAAGCGAAAGTATCTAAAGTATCAGAAGAACAATTATTCTACCTAATGAGCCGCGGTATTTCTGAGCAAGAAGCTACAGAAATGATCGTAATGGGCTTCATCGAGCCATTCACTCGCGAACTTCCAATGGAATACGCAGTTGAAATGAACCGCCTAATCAAGTTTGAGATGGAAGGTTCTATTGGTTAAATAGAAATGCGGAGCCGACTGTCCAGACCCGTTGGCTAAGGTTCTTTCGCACAGAAGATGCTTTTTATCTTCTGGTGCGGAAGGTTCTTAGACATGAGGGGCTAGGAGGCGAAGCTGGACAATATTTAAAAGTGGAAGCGGCTCGTCCAGAATGTGAGGAAGAAGCGAAGCCACCGAACATTCTAGCCGCTGGAACTGGATAATATATTAAAAAAGCGCCCTGCTGTGCAGGGCGCTTTTTTGTGTTGGGTAAGCTGGGTTCGGTTCGGCCAGGGATACCCGGGTGGGTGTTTAATAAAATATATCAGCGATTTTTCAAATATATCGATCACAACTCGGAATATATCGGCGATTATTTCAATATATCAGCGGTTCGACAAGGAATATCGACTTATCAACAAATTACGACATAGCGAGCGGGAGAAATACCCCCTCAATAAAAAAAAGAGCCAGCAATAACTAGCCCTAAAACCCAAATGTTACAAATATAAAAGGCACGCATACTAATATAAAAATAACTAATATAAGTAAGAGAAAGATACCGACAAATCTTAATTTACTTGTTTCGTTTTTAGCTATGGCAATCATGCTGAATATGAGGCCGAGAATAACAAGTGGAACGCTAATAAATAGAAATAAATTAGGCAAGTAAAGTACAGAAGCAATAAATAAAATGCCTCCTGCTAATGAGAACCATAGTGAGAGAAAGCTATATCGATTAATAGAGAACACCTCCTTACATAGATGATAATGTGAAAAATTCCATATTAAAAGGACAATCTTTTGCTTTTTCTTATAATGCGAGTACAATGTAGAATAGCAAGAAAAGACGAAAAGTATTTACAGGATTATTGCGTACGTGTAGCGTAAATGGCAGTAAGGAACTGAGAGGAGGTTTTTTCTCTGAATATAAATAAAGAAACGATCATCCACCTTTATCATACAAACGATATACATAGTCATTTTGAAAATTGGCCGCAAATTTCTCGGTTTGTACTAGGGGAGAAAAAGCGAAGACAGGAAGCGGGAGAGACTGTTTTAACTGTGGATATTGGCGATCATGTGGATCGTTTTCATAGTATTTCGGAAGCGACAAATGGACTTGGGAATACGAAGCTTTTAAATGAGGCGTTATATGATTATGTAACGATCGGAAATAATGAAGGAATTACATTGGCGAAGGAGCATTTGAATCGTCTATATGATGATGCTGGGTTTGAGGTGCTCGTAGCGAATTTATTTGAAAAAGAAGGTGTACGTCCGGCGTGGGCGCAGCCTTATAAATTACATACAACGACAGATGGGATTACGATTGCCTTTATTGGATTAACGGTAGCTTATCCAGAGTTTTATGAAATGCTCGATTGGCATATTGAAGATCCAATCATCCATTTAGAATCTATTTTAGAAGAAGTAAAGGATACAGCTCACATTACGGTTGTGCTTTCTCATCTTGGAAAAAGTATGGATGAGTATATGGCGGAGCATTATGATATAGATGTTATTTTAGGGGCACATACGCATCATTTATTTGAGCGCGGTGTTCTTGTGGATAATACTTTGCTTTGCTGTTGTGAAAAGTGGGGGCATTACGTCGGTCACGTTCAGCTTACTGTGGATAAAGAGACGAAGAGACTGTTGAAAAAAGACGGTAGAGCGATTAAGACAGAACGGTTAGGTGCTTATAGCGAGCCGTTATCCACAATTGAAATGCTAAAGGAAGAAAGTAAACAGATAATGGCTGAGCCTGTCGTTCATTTAAAAGAATCATTGCCGGTTGATTGGTTTAAGGAGACGATGTTTTCTCATATGTTGGCAAGTGCACTTAAAGAGTGGTGTAATGCGGATGTTGGGATGGTGAACGCTGGTGTACTTCTTGAGGGATTAAATGAAGGTGTTGTGACGCGCGGAGATATTCATCGAATTTGTCCACATCCAATTAATCCATGTCTATTAAAAGTACCAGGGAAAACGTTAAGAGAAGTTATTTTGAAAGCGCGCCGCCCGAATATGGAGAATCTTGAGGTGAAAGGATTCGGATTTCGCGGAAAAGTAATGGGGAAAATGATTTACGATGGGTTGGAAGTGATTCCAGATACGATTCCAGGGAATAAAATTTTACTAGAAGATGTATTGATTAACGGCGAATCGCTGGAATTAGACCGTATATATACGGTAGGAACGATTGATATGTTT
Source organism: Bacillus sp. JJ783 (assembly GCF_036963225.1). Classification (NCBI taxonomy): domain Bacteria; kingdom Bacillati; phylum Bacillota; class Bacilli; order Caryophanales; family Bacillaceae; genus Bacillus; species Bacillus sp. JJ783. The sequence continues at coordinate 14,360 of NZ_JBALMG010000007.1, forward strand.
ACATTCGGATACTTATACCCAGAGCTATCCACACTTTCTGACAAACAATATTATATGCCAGAATTACTTAGAGATGTACTAACAGACATGTTGATAACTTATACATCTTCAGTCAAACTATAGGCTAGTTAACTTGTAACACTCATTTTTCTCTTGTCATAAAGATAAGAAAGAGAGGAGTGTGAACTATGGTTAATGTAGAGCCAATTATAATTGATAACTATACGTTCATTGCTGTTAGCGTAAAACTTCCAAAGACAAATTTGCTAGCTGTAATGAGCGATAAAGGATATATTATGTGCGGTGCTCTAGATGTAGGTCTTTTAAATGAGAAGTTAGGCGATCGAGGAATTATTGCTGGCCGTGCGGTTGGTGTAAGAACGATTGAACAACTTCTTGAAGCACCGCTGGAATCAGTAACGATTGAAGCCGAAGCTTTAGGCATTCCGGTAGGCACAATCGGAAAAGATGCACTATTAAAAATGAGATAAGCATATATCGTCCCTCCTTCTTGCATAGAAATAATATAAGAAGGAGGGTTTTCTTATGAGCATATTTCGTTCGAAAAATTCGCGGTTTCGAAGGGGACCGATTTCCTTTCGGTATATACTGCTTATTTCGTTTATTATTTTTATCGTAATGGTAGTTCAAGGTTTATGGATTGTAAATAAAAGTATTCAGCCAACGTTAATTAAGTATGGGGAAACAGAGACGCATAAAATGGCAACAGCAGTTATGACGAAAGCGGTAAAAGACCGAATTAATGAAGGGTTTGATGTAGATTCATTAATGAAAGTACAAACGGATAAGAACGGGAAAGTATCTACAATTGATTTAAATACAAAACAAGTAAACGAAATATTAACATCGACTACTGCATACATAGAGAAATATTTACAACAAGTAGAAAAAGGGGATACGAAAGCACTTGGTATTTTTGAAGAGAATGGGGTATCTATGTCAGTTCCTTTTGGGCGCATAACCGATAATGCGCTTCTTGGTAATATAGGGCCGGATATTCCGATTAATTTTACGCCAATTGGTCATGTGAATACGGATATTAAACAGTTAGTTGAGCCACAAGGAATTAATAATACAGCGATCAAAATTATTATGGAAGTGGAAGTGACGTTACAAGTTATGATTCCGTTACGCACGAAAGAAATTAAAGTGAAGCAAAACATTCCGATTGCGACGCGCATCGTTCAAGGTGAAGTACCTACTTATTACGGAAGTGGCGGAGTTGTTGTACCAGATAAAAAGAAAACGGATAGTTAGTGAATATAAAGTGAAACTTTAATCAGTGGGGGGGCTTCGTCCTCCACTGATTATTAGCCTTCACAAATCGGGCTTTTACGGGCAGTAAGGCCCCCACCGAACTTCTTTGCTTTCGCTGAATTTTGAGGTAGGGGTCTTACTGCCCACAAATAGCGGGATAAAAAATAACCGTAGCAATTCGCTACGGTTATCGTTTTGTATTTGCTCGTTCTTTTCGTTCCCAAAGGCTTAAATGCATGTATGGATCGAAAGCCCATTCGGTATAGCCATTGTCTTTATACATGCCGAAATGTAAGTGAGGCGGGAACTTTCCAGCTGTACCAGGAGGACCATAACCAGTACTACCGACAAATCCAATTACTTTTCCTGGTTCGACAATTTGTCCGAGCTGTATTTCTTTAGAGAACCCACCTAAATGAGCGTAATAGTGGTAATTATTATGAAGGTCACGAATACCAATGCGCCATCCACCAAGACGATTCCATCCTTTTGTTTCAATAACGCCATAGCAAGTTGATCGTACTGGTACGCCATATCCAGCAAAAATATCGGTTCCTTCATGAATCCTCCTGCCGCCAAAACTTCTACCAGCACCAAAAGTACTACGATAGCTATGGTCACTGCGAATAGGGAGGGGGAAAGCATTTCCTTCTAAATTAATGCGTCCATAATGTTTATAAATTCGGGCGTATTCTGTAATCAATTCAACTGTTTTTGCACGTCTATAATATTCCCAAAGCATAATGTTAATACGTTCTTCTGACGTTCCTTGTTTCTTTAAAATAGTTGCTGCTGTATACAGAAGATCACGATCGTTATTTGCATTTGCAAATCCATCTTTGTCACCATCTAAACCCATTCCGCCAAATAGAGAAATCGTATGGGGGAGAGTATCAGTACTATTAACAGGTCCAGCCCATATTTCAGGTTTGAAATAAAGGGAAATGATGGCATCTGGTTTTTTCGGAATATCTTTTCTAACGCTCCGTATGTTTCTTTCGTATTGATCCATTGCAGCTAAGTAATACCACGGAATACTTGAAGATTGCTCAGTTTCTTTATATAGTGCCATGCGCTTTTCATATATGCTTTGCTGATTATCTTCACCGTAAGCGATGTTTTGGTGGAGAAGAAAGCAAATCGAAAGCAAAAGAGAAATTTTTCGAAGCATGAAATAGACTCCTTTCACAACATCACTCTTTTTAGTGTGGGATATACGGAGTATTTCATTATAGGGAACGATTGGAAAAAATCTTAGAATCTTCATTTGAGCAAATCGCTTTCATACGTTAGAATAGATATGTTACATTGAAAGAAGCGAACACGGTAAACTATTTCATATTGTGCGGAGTTGATAACCATGACAAAACAAACAGAGTATAAGCGCAAGCCCGAATGGTTGAAAATTAAGTTAAACACGAATGAAAACTATACAGGCTTAAAGAAAATGATGCGTTCTAAGAATCTTCATACCGTTTGTGAAGAGGCCAAATGTCCGAATATTCATGAATGCTGGGCTGTAAGGAAAACAGCAACATTTATGATCTTAGGTGCGGTTTGTACACGTGCTTGTCGTTTTTGTGCAGTTAAAACAGGCTTGCCAACTGAGCTTGATTTACAAGAGCCAGAACGCGTAGCAGATTCTGTAGTACAAATGGGCTTAAAGCACGTTGTTATAACAGCGGTTGCACGTGATGATTTAAAAGACGGCGGAGCAGCTGTTTTTGCTGAAACAGTACGTGCTGTACGTCGTAAAAACCCATTCACATCTATCGAAGTATTACCATCTGATATGGCTGGGGTAGAAGAAAACTTAAAAATGTTAATGGATGCAAAACCAGATATTTTGAACCATAACATTGAAACAGTACGTCGATTATCTAACCGAGTTCGCGCTAGAGCAAAGTATGACCGTTCATTAGAGTTTTTACGTCGAGCAAAAGAAATGCAGCCTGATATTCCAACTAAATCGAGCATTATGGTGGGCTTAGGTGAAACAAGAGAAGATTTAATTGAAGCAATGGATGACTTACGTGCAAACAATGTGGATATTTTAACTCTTGGACAATACCTACAACCATCTAAGAAGCATTTACCAGTTCTTAAATATTACCCACCAGCAGAATTTGCAGAGCTTAAAGAAATTGCACTTAGCAAAGGATTTAGCCACTGTGAAGCTGGTCCACTTGTACGTTCTTCTTATCATGCGGATGAGCAAGTACGTTCTGCGAAAGAAAAAGTAGCAGAAGCGAAATAATGAAAAAGGAGAGCTAATATTAGCTCTCCTTTTTCTTATACTCTAAAACAGTATTTTGACACGTTGATAAAATTCTTTTTAATTCCTCTGTGGATAATTCAATTGTAAATTCAGGTACACCAGGTGTGATTAAAACTTTCTTGTAAGTATAAATTGAACTGTCCACAATAATCGTTACATCTTGTGAATAACCGAAAGGAGCTACACATCCTGGCGTGCAACCAGTCTCTTCTCTGAGCTCATCAGGAGAACAGAGAGATAAGCTTTCTCCTGTTATTTCTTTCATCTCTCCTCGGTTGAGGCGAGTTCCCTCTAACGTAAAGAATACGTAATACGCCCCGGCTTTTGATTTTAAAAATAGGCTTTTACTTGGCGTACCTTGTAAGCCGAGCCTTTCACGAACGATGCGATCAGTCTCATAGTCAAGTACTGGCTCGTGTTCAAACTTTTCATAAGAAGCATTTGTTTTATGTAGTAAAGAAAGTACGTCTTCGTACATATTGAATGATACCCCTCTCTATGTTTTACTGCAGTCCTAGCATATCTTCTCGCAGTGTCAACTGAATGTATTGGAAAGGGATATTACTTGGATGGCGCTTCCCATAATCGTTGTATGATAGATTGTTCATCAAGTGTAATTTCATAAATATCAGGATTCGTTAAAGTTTTCCATTCGTCAAAGCCAATAGTATGATCAAAGTGCTTTAAAATTAATGTGAGTAAGTTGCCGTGTGTAACGAGTAATGTTGTGTCATGCTCTAGTGTTAAAACTTCCTGAATAAGTGAGATGGCACGGTCTGTTGCTTGTTTTGTTGACTCTCCGCCCGAAAAGGCAATATCTATATTGGTAAAAGTGTATTCTAGTTTTTGAAGCCAATCATCCATTGAAACAGTACTTAATATACGTTCTGCTAACCGTTCATCTTCTTGAATAGATAAATTAGCTTGGAGGGCATATGGCCGAATAGAATCGATAGCTCGGACAAATGGGCTTGAAATAATATGATCTATTTGTAGATGATTTTCCATGAGGAATGTAGCAACGGTGTTTGATTGGTCTCTTCCTATGTTTGTTAATTCGGCGTTACGCTCTTGTCCAGTTGCTGAACAATGCCTGATTACAATAATTTTCTTCATATTTCATCCCCATCTTTCAAGTTGACGATATATACTTCGACAAATGTGGAAAAAATTCCTTTTTCTTGGAAAGGGCATAGTGATCTAAGTATGTGGAAAAGTAATGTGGATAAATGAAAATTTGAGGTGCAATTATGAAAAAAATGATATGCATTGTATTCAGTATTTGTTTTCTCATACAATTGTCCACAACATATGCACAATCAAATCAAAACTTAGAATACCCGAGCAATCAAAATAAATCGTTTGTGAATGAAGATCTATTTTATGAACAGTTAGATAAGAAGGTTTATAAGGAATACAAAAATGCAACATATAGCGTTCGTAAAAAAATCTTATTTAAAGAAGTACAAGATGCAGAATTTACCTTCCGACAAAAAACAGCTGTCGGCTGTCGAAGTAGAGTGGTGCTTCAAGATTCGTTTATTCATCCTGATCGCCAAGTTTATTTTTTTGGATCCTTTTCTCAAGATGAAGTAGAGGAGTTGCATAAATATATAGTTATAGATGCAGAAACAAAGAAGGAACTTCGAGGTGGCCGAAGTTATCACTGTTACGAAAATCCACATAAAAAATAAACCACCAATTTTGGTGGTTTATTTTTTACTCTGCTGTACGCACTAATTTCTCTTTCATTTTACGAATAAGAATGAAACCACCAATCGCGAAGAGAAGAGTAATTCCTTCTGCGAAAAAGATGTTAATCATTTTTGTTTGGTAAAGTGCTGCGAAAAAGTCTACAAGTGCGTGGAATAGTATAGCGTATACGAGGAAAATGTATTTCTTTTGTTTTACCGCGTATACGACAAGCATTGTGAAGGCAATTTGCAGTACTAATGCCATAATTCTTTCTAGGCTACCAAGTAAGTAAAAATAGGCAGGTTGCTCTATTAACAAGTCCTTGATATGGCTCAACTGTGGGTATTGTTCAACCATTTGAGCGAAGCTACCATTGTTAATAGATGTTGCAAAGGTAAGAGTTTGAAGCCCAGCGAATCCGCCGACTAAAATCGATTCAATACCGCCGTGTCCAATTCCGTACGCAAGACCGTCCTTATAATCTCGATATTTTTTCAGTAAGTAGTAAAAGGCAACGAAACGACCTAGTTCTTCAAAAATACCAGCAGTCAATCCACCATATATTGCGAAAATAAATGGGTTTTCTAAAATTGGACCTATTGTTGGATTACCACGCATGAATAATTGGAATGGTGTTTCGAGAATTTGGGTAAACCCGATAAAGATAAGGACACCAACGCCAACTATTTTCCAATTAATATTATATTTCTTACGGAAATAAACGAGTACAATAATTGGGACCAGAACCGAAACAACGAGTTGAATTATGATACTGGCAATTACAGTATTTGAAACCATACTTTCACCGCTTTCTAATGTATGTACATATATATTATGCATGAAATGTAGGAGAATGTGGAGAGATGAATCTTTCAAATACAAAATGAAATTTTTATTGACTCTAACGTTGCGTCATACTTTATCCTATGTATTAAGGGGGAGATACGCATGACAATGAGGGTAAAAGAAGTAGCTGATTTAGTTGGAATTAGTGTGCGCACACTGCATCATTACGATGAAATTGGGTTGTTAACCCCAGATGAGACGACAGAGTCTGGATATCGTCTGTATTCCAATGAAAATTTAGAAACGTTGCAGCAAATTTTATTTTTTAAAGAGCTTGGCTTCCCTTTAAAGAAGATTAAGGAGATTATCATGAGTCCTTCATTCGACCGTGAAGAGGCATTACAGCTTCATAAGAAAATGCTTCTTGAAAAGCGGGCTAGATTGGATAAAGTGATAGCGACGATTAATAAAACAATTCAGCATACAAAAGGAGAGATTGAGATGACGAATAAAGAGAAATTTGAAGGATTTGATTTTAGTCATAATCCGTATGAAGAAGAAGCACGTGAACGATGGGGAGATGAGGCTGTAGATAAAGCGAATAAAACAGCGAAGGGTATGTCTACAGAGAAACAGGAGGAGTTTAATAACATTTACAGAAATCTAGCAACACTTCGAAATGGAGCACCGGATTCTAAAGAGGCGCAATCAGCAATTGGAGTATGGTACGATTACTTGCAAAACTTCGGTGAATATTCATTAGAGGCCTTTAAGGGACTCGGTCAAATGTATGTTGCTGATGAGCGCTTTACGAAAAATATCGATAAGTTTGGCGGGGGATTAGCGCAGTTTATGTGTGATGCGATGGAGGTTTATGCGGATCGTAAGAAATAGTAAAAAGGTGGAGGTTTTCTCCACCTTTTTATTTTTTAATCATATTATTCAAAGTTTGATCCCCCGTATTGTTCAAATGAGGATTTTTGCTCATTTCACGTTTTAACATATCAAGACTTTGTTCATATTCTTTATCGTTTAAGCTACCAGATTGGAGACCTTGAATTTGAGAAATCAACTTTTGGTTTGTTGATACATATGCTTTATAATAGCGAGGGACGATGGACAAAGCTGTTTTATATACTTGATCTGTTACGAGTTTTGGGTCCGTTGTGTTGGCACGGTATACAACGAACACTTCGTCGTCGGTAACGAGTGTAGCGGCATTGGTGACGTCAGGAAGTTTGACTGTCATGCTCGTAATCATTTCGGCGACTTTCTCACGGTTAATAGCGCCTACTTGTTTGTTAGATACTTCATGCTTCTGTTTAGAAGAATAACCGACTCTAGTTAACCTTGTATTTGTGTTTTCCGTATGATACATGTCGTTTTTGTTGGAAACAAGAACACGACTTCCTTCTTCACGCTCCATTTCGGCTTTATTAGTTGATTGGCAGCCTGCAAATAAGGAAAGAGTGAGAAGAGAGAGGATAATTTGCTTTTTCACGATGTATCACCTCCTTCTCCATAGCATGCACTAATTTTCAATTTTTTGTATTTGAAATTGTTGGTTGTTATGCTTTGTGATACGATAAAAAGAAGAATGCTTAGAGAGGAAGTTCATAATGGAGCAAAAGCAAGAGATTCATACTACGGTGAGCGTTAATAATGTTCAGTACGAAGTAATTAAAAACTTTCGTGACGGTTTTAGTGAAGAAGCATTTAAAGAGCGCTATGCAGAAATTTTAAATAAATATGATTATATCGTTGGAGACTGGGGTTACGAGCAACTTAGATTGCGCGGTTTCTTTGATGATAGTAATCAACGTTCGACATATGATACGAAAATTAGTACTTTATCAGAGTATTTATACGAGTACTGTAACTTCGGTTGTGCACACTTTGTATTACGAAAAGTGAAGAAATGAAAAAATCCTCTTACGATTGTAAGAGGATTTTTTCATAGCAGTTATACCAATTATGAGGAGGCTGTTTACTTTTGAAATAAACAGCACCTCGGCAAATATAATTGTTTGTTTCATATAGGCTTAATGAAACGGGATTACCTGTAAAACAATCTAGGCGTATTCCAGTGTAGGTGTTTTGTGTTGCTTCGTTTTCCCAAAAGGATAATAGTACTTTGCTATAGCCTTTTCCTTGTACGAGCGGATGGATGACAAAAGAGTGGACGATAAGAAAGCGTCCGTCTGTTTCTGACCAGTCAATTAGTTTGTATTCTGGAGACTGTGCTTCGTTTAAGACGACGGCGCCGACAAGTACTTGGTCTTGGAATAGACAATACAATTCGGCTTGTTCTAGATGATAGGAAATGTGTTCTCGCGTCGGATAAGAATCATCCCATTGATAAATTTTGTTCTGTAAGAGTGCTTCTTTGCATGCTGTATACATCACATCTAATTCGTCCAATAAATCAATTGTGCCTTTTCTTATTTTTAGCATAATCGTCTCCTTTATAAACAAATTGAGATGAAATCACCTTCAGTGAGTGTTGTGTTTGGTTTCAGGTGTCGTCCGTTTAACTGAATACGATCATTTTTAATTTTATCCACAATGGCAGCGCGGCTCCAATCTGAAATATATGTGGATAACACTTTATCAATTCGGTGGGAACCAAAAACTATGTCTAATACGATTGTTATTTCGGCTATACCACTTTCTTTGTATTGTGTAATGGAAATGGTAGTACTTGTTTCAGTTTGTTCTTGCTGAGCCATATCGACAGTTTCGACATGATCAGCAAATGATTTATAAATGTGGAGCTTTTGGTTCCACGTATGATTTTTCGGACATTTATAAATTGCAAATCGGTATATGTTTTTTCCATTTGCGTTATGCCTGCGAATGTTCGTATCAGTAAAAAGGGTAGTACGTCTGCAATTTTTACAATATCTTTCGATTGTGGATAACTCGTTTTCATATAAACTCCAAGAAAGTTGTACTTTCTGCATTTTCCTTCACCTCTTATATTAGTGGCAAAGGAACGTAATACAGCTATTTGGATGTCTTGTAGTATGAAGACATGAGAAGTAGACAAAAATAAAAGGAGATTCCCCCAAGAGGAACCTCCGTAAACATCATACTACAGATGCGTTACGTTCCTTCGTAATGGGAATGGGCAGACTACTCCCTTGAAAAAGCACGGTGCTTTTTTGAGAGTAATGCTATCCAATTGCTGGTCCATTACAAAGTAAATGTTGGCATAAGTAGATAACGTCCTTTCTATCCAAATAGATTTGTTCATAAGTATAACATATAAGATTGAAAATTCAAAAATCAATCTGTGAAAAAACACCAGCTAAAATAGCTGGTGCACCAGATAAATTATATAAGTTCAAATAAAAATGAGCGTAATTCTTCTGCATTTTCCTCAGACATAGAAAATGCATGCTCTAAGTAGCCTGGTTCGTTTAAATCGTCAGGACCGATGATAGCAAATTTGTTGCTCTGCATATCAAGGACTATCGTTTTACCGTAATGACGATCGGAGTATAGAAGCGCTAAATCATGACGCTCATTTTCCCCCAGAAAGCTAACGAAACGAGTTTTTGTAGCGACTGTATCGTCGTACAGAAAGAAACGTTCTTCCATACACATGGCTCCTTTATTAAATATCTAAGTTTAAGTGTGGTTTATGATCTAAATGGTGATGCGTTTTAATGAATCGTACCGTTCTTGTTTTGTAACGCATAACGATAGAATATGTTTCAGCTAAATCTCCGCCAAGGAATTTCACGCCGTCTAATAACTCACCAGCAGATACACCTGTTGCTGAGAAGATTGCGTCATCACCAGATACTAAGTCATCTAACATAAGAAGTTGACGAGGATCTTCTAATCCCATTTCACGACAACGAGCTTCTTCTTCTTCGTTCATTGGAACTAAGCGAGCTTGCATTTCACCTTCAAGGCATTTTAATGCTGCTGCAGAAATAACGCCTTCTGGAGCTCCGCCTACACCTACGAATAAGTCGATACCTGTTCCAGGTAAAGCTGTAGCGATTGATGCACCAACATCTCCATCACCAAATAATTTTACGCGTGCACCTTTTGCACGAACACGGTCAATAATATCTTGATGACGTTCACGTTCTTGGATGATAACCGTTAGGTCACGAATTTTTTTATTGTTTGCTTCTGCTACAATATCAATTGTTTTTTCAATTGGATCATCTAAGCTAATTTTACCAGCTGCTTTTGGACCAACCGCGATTTTTTCCATGTACATATCCGGAGCATGAAGAAGGTTTCCTTTATCTGCGATTGCGATAACTGCCATTGCATTTGCAAGGCCTTTCGCAACGATGTTTGTACCTTCTAACGGGTCAACGGCGATATCTACTTCTGGACCGTTACCTGTTCCTAGTTCTTCACCAATATACAACATCGGTGCTTCATCAAGTTCTCCTTCACCGATTACAACTGTACCTGCCATGTTTACTGAATCGAACATATCACGCATAGCTGTAGTTGCTGCATCATCTGCTTCGTTTTTCTTTCCGCGGCCCATCCACTGTGCGGATGCTAAGGCTGCTGCTTCTGTTACACGGACAATTTCTAGTGCGAGTTCACGTTCCAAGGTTGCATTCCTCCAATTTCAAAAATCATACAAATATAACTATAACAAATAACGAGGAAAAGGTGAATTCGAAAAATTGTCGATTTTTTCAGAAGAAAGCGTTACAATTAAAATGTAAATGCTTTAATTTCCAGGTAGGTGACATTCATGTACTTCGTAGACAGAAAGAAAATAGAACAAATGCTAGTATGTTTAGAACGAGCAACAAATACATTTCAAGAGAAAAAGACATATGAAACCGAGTTTGAATTCTACGCATTAGAGCGCATGGCGCACCTTATTATCGATTGTATATTAGATGTAGGGAATGCGATGATTGATGGATTTATTATGCGCGATCCAGGAAGTTACGAAGATATTATTGATATTTTAATGGACGAGAGAGTTATAAGTGGAGAAGAGGGAGCGCATATTAAAGAAATTATTCTTCTTCGAAAAATGCTTACGCAAGATTATATTCAAATGAATCATGATGAATTATATAAGACGATTCAAAAACATATCGCCGTGGTAGAGAAATACCCAGCGAATATTCACAGTTATTTAGAAAAGGAATTAGGGCCTGTATCTGCATTTGTACCAGAATAATTGTGCTTATAAGATCCCCGGGGATTCCTTTGGGGATCTTATATTGTATATGAGAAAAGGGAGAAGGGCGAGTTATGGGGAAAGCACGTACGACGAAAGAAGAGATTGTACAATTGTTGAAGGTAAAGGGCGAGCATACTGTAGCAGAATTAGCCGAAGCTTTAGAAATTACGGAAATGGCAATTCGAAGACATTTAAGTAATCTTGAGAAAGATGAGCTGATTTATTCAAAGATGCTAAGGCAGCATGTTGGACGACCAACATATTTGTATGGATTAAGTCAAAAGGGAGAAGATACATTCCCGAAAGAGTATAAGCAGTTTGCTATTGAAATACTAGATGATTTAGCTCGAATGGGCGATGAAAAAATGCTTCGTTACGTTTTACAAGCGAGAACGAAACGAATGGAAGAGCAGTTGCAAAAGAAGATAAGTAATCAAAGTAATTTAGCGTATAAAGTACAGGAAATAGCTGCTATGCAAGAGAAAAATGGTTATATGGTTCAAATAAAGAGAGATGGGGATCGCTCTTTCATACTTGAAAAGCAAAACTGTCCGTTAAAGGAAATAGCGGAGAAATTCCCGCAAGTGTGTGAAGATGAAAAAGATATGTACAAGCGATTATTTGTAGATGCAAATGTGAAGACGTTAACGAACATGTGCGTGGGCGATTGTAATTGTTCGTATCAAATAAAAGAGAAAAAATGAACGTTATGGGACGCTTTAGGGTAAAGCGTTTTTTTCTTTTGAAAAAGGGGTTAATATAAGAGTGGTATGATAGGTGAGAACGTTAGCATAGAAGGAGAGACAAATAGATGTATAAAGGTTATTTAATTGACTTAGACGGTACGATGTATCGCGGTGAAGAACAAATTGAAGAAGCAAGCGATTTCGTAAAAGCATTAGGAGAACGCGGTATTCCATATTTATTCGTTACAAATAACTCAACTCGTAAACCAGAACAAGTTGCAGAAAAACTTGTTCGTTTCGATATTCCAGCGAAAGCGGAGCAAGTATTCACAACGAGCATGGCTACAGCGAACTTTATTTATGAGCGCAAACAAGATGCAACTGTATATATGATTGGTGAAGAGGGCTTACATGCTGCTCTTGTGGAAAAAGGATTTGAAATTGTGGATGAAAATCCTGATTTCGTCGTTGTTGGTTTAGATCGCGATATCACATATGAAAAGTTAGCAAAAGCATGTCTTGCTGTGCGTAACGGTGCAACGTTTATTTCAACAAATGGGGATATCGCAATTCCGACCGAGCGCGGATTATTACCGGGTAACGGTTCATTAACATCAGTTGTAGCAGTATCAACAGGTGTGGATCCAATCTTTATTGGAAAACCAGAATCAATCATTATGGAACAAGCGTTAAAAGTGCTTGGCGTAGGAAAAGAAGAAGCTTTAATGGTTGGGGATAACTACGATACAGATATTTTAGCGGGGATAAATGCTGGTATGCATACCCTTATTGTCCACACTGGAGTAACAACTGTGGAGAAGTTAACAGAATATGAAGTACAACCGACGCAAGTTGTGCATAACTTGACGGAGTGGATTGAGAAGATGTAATGAAATGCAGGTAACCGGAGCGGTTGCCTGTTTTTTTATGCACAATTGCATATGTACTATAGGTATATAAAATGTAAAATTTACATGTAATGATATGAAAGGGAGGGAATAAGAATGTACTGGATGTCATGCATTATGTTTGTTTTTACATTATGTGTTTTGTTCTTTGTTCTATGGAAGATATATAAAATAAATGAAATGAAAAAAAGCGCGGGAAAACTTATTGCAACATATCCTCGGGTGAAGCGACGTTGGATTGCATTACTTGGACCAGCGTACTTCATCGGGCAATGTATGTATATATATGCTCAGTACATAAGTGGTGATATTGGTACAGTTGAACAGTTTCTCGTTCAGTTAGGTATTCATGCTGTAGCAAGTTGTTTTATGACTTTAATAGCTATCTATCTTATTAAAAGTGTACAAATATATGACAAAGGTGTAATAGACGGATTAAACTTTTATTCATACGAAGAATTAAAAGGCTATAAAACATCAACATGGGAAAATCCAAAAGAAAATATATTTTTATATCGCGGGCGAGAAAAAATGAATGACAATGTAAATTTACTTATTAGACAGGAAGATATGAATGAATTAGAAAGTATACTTCAAAGATATATTCCGAAATTGATGATGAAATAAAAAACTCCGGTTGTTATAACCGGAGTTTTTTATTAAAATGCACGATTCACAACGTCTTTAACTTCTTCAAGATATTGTTTACGCACACTGTCATCCACAGAAGGAACACTTGTATAGAATGTATGCTCAAGTGTTTCAATGCCTGTAAATTCAAAAATACCAACATCCGCTGTTTTCTTCATTGCGTCAAACATACCGCCTGCTGTGTATGCTTCTTTCGTATTACCCATTGTAGATAATAACAATCCTTTTTTACCGCTTAATAACTTTTCAATGCCACTTTCACCGTAAGCATAAGCGAAGCCGTGGCTAAATACACGGTCAACATATCCTTTTAAAATAGCAGGAAGTCCTGCCCACCAAACGGGGTAAATGAATGTAATGCTATCAGCCCAAGAGATATGCTCTTGTTCTTCTTTGATATCTTCTGGTGTATTTCCTTGAGAAAATGAGATGAAATCGGAAGCACCTAATACTGGATTGAAATTTAATTCGTATAGATCACGAACGCGTACTTCATGCCCTTTTCCTTCTAATTCACTTTTTACAGTTTCTAAAATTGCATGGTTGAAGCTTTCTGTATTCGGGTGTGCATAAACGATCACATGTTTCATTGTTCTTCCTCCTAATTGTGGATATGTGAATAGTTTTTATATATCCGTGTAACTATTATGGTTACTTCCGTTGCGAGAGTCAACTTTTCTGACGTGAGAAATAAAGTGAAATTTTAATCGGTGGGGGGTGTCCATCCCGCACTGATTATTTGCTCACACTAATCGGGCACTTACTGCCGGTTAATATAAATGTTAGTATGTGACAAAAAAATACAAAATAGTAGGGGTTTTGCATTTTCGAATAGAATATATAGATTGGTAAATAGAGAGAAAAGGGGATATCGGGATGAATATTATTGAAATTGAAGGGTTAGAAAAATCGTTTGATATTGGGGATAGTAAAGTAAAGATCTTAAAAGATATTAATGTTCAAATTCAAAAAGGTGACTTTGTTTGTATTATGGGGGCAAGTGGATCGGGTAAAACGACTTTACTTCAGCTGTTAGGTGGATTAGATATTCCATCGGTAGGTAGTATTCGAGTTGATGGTACGGAGATTTCAACATTAAAAGAAAAAGAGCTCGCTTTATTTAGAAGGCATAAAATCGGTTTTATTTTTCAGCAGTTTAATTTAATTCCAGTGTTTAATGCGGAGGAAAATGTAGGTCTGCCTTTACTATTAGATAATGTTTCGCAAAAGAAGGCAACGGTGACAGCAAATCGTTTATTAGAGCTCGTTGGATTGAAAGGAAAAGAAAAGCATTTACCAGCACAGTTATCAGGTGGGCAACAGCAAAGGGTTGCGATAGCAAGAGCTTTTGCAAATGAGCCAGCCATTATATTAGCGGATGAACCAACAGGGGCATTAGATTCAGAAAATAGCAAAAATATAATCGCGGCCCTTCGTAATGCATGCGATGAGTTAGGACAAACGGCTGTCATTGTAACGCACGATCCATTCGTAGCAGCCCATGCAGATAAAGTTGTTTTCTTACTAGATGGTGAAGTGATTCACGAACATGCAGAGAGTAAAGGATGGAAATTCCGTAATATTCAGCAGCAAGTTACTCACATTCAAGAAATTATGAATCATCACTTTAAAGTAGGAGGTAAAGGTGATGCGCTGGGTAATTAAGTATGCGGTGAAATCGATGAAACAAAATTGGTTGCGAAATATGTTGATTGCCCTCGGTGCAGCTTTAGGTGTTATGTTAGCGACGATGTTATTACTAGGTAATCAATCAGTAGAGCAAAGTGTGAAGGAACAAGTAGTAAGTCGGTATGGAGATTATAATTTACAATTTGGCTATATAAAAAATGATATGTATTTAAATAATGAAAGTTTAAAAGGAATAGACGGCTTAGAAAATGCTGAAAAAATATCAAAAGCACTTATACCGTATCCTTTTCCACATTATAAAGAATTATCGGGAAAGCCATCTTATTGGGGTGTTGAGCAAGATTCTCCAGAAAT
Organism: Bacillus sp. JJ783; assembly: GCF_036963225.1. Classification (NCBI taxonomy): domain Bacteria; kingdom Bacillati; phylum Bacillota; class Bacilli; order Caryophanales; family Bacillaceae; genus Bacillus; species Bacillus sp. JJ783. Next base: position 29,828 of record NZ_JBALMG010000007.1, read on the forward strand.
GCATTCTTATAAAATATTAGAAGGACGATATCCGAAAGAAGGTGCTGAAGTAGCACTGACAAAAGGGTATACAGATCGTGAAAATATACGGGTAGGAGATACGATTAAACTGCCATTCCCGCAGCATGGTGAAAAGGCTGTGAAAGTTGTCGGTATTTTAAATCCACCGTTAATGGCGTCAATGGGGCATAGTGCTTATTTTCCAATCCATTGGCTTCAAAAAGAATTAAATTTACCAAATCAATTCAATCTCGTTCAAGTGAAAGTACAAGATGTAAATATGAAAAAAGCAATTGCTTTTGATGTACATAAAAAGATTGAAAATATAAAGGTGGACCAACGTACTTATGTAGATAAGGCATTTGAACGACTAAATGTAATGAAGCCATTAATTTTTAGTTTAGGTGGTATTGCCTTATTTGTTGTAGCCCTTTTAATAATGGGAAGTTTCTTCTTATCTGTCAGAAGTCGATTTAAGCAATGGGCATTATTACGTGCACTTGGTAGTAATCCAAATCAAATTATATTAGTCGTTTTATTAGAGGCTTTATGTATTGGGGCAATCGGATCACTAGCAGGAGTTATTCTTGGAGCAGGTACGCAAAAAATCGCCGCATCATTTATTAATAAATGGGTGAATATTGAGGGTGCAGGGAAAGAATCATTCTCGATTTCAGGCGAGATTTTACTCATTACGTTTTTACTAGGAATTGTTATGTCTATCATAGGGGCTATTATACCAGCCTTCATGGTTAGAAAGATTCCACCAGTTCAAGCGCTTAGGCCAGGTCTTCCTAGTAATGAGAAAAAAGAAAAAAGGTGGAGTGCTTTTAGTTGTAGCATTTTAATCATTGGTACTGTTATTGGACTAACGGGTAACGTATTAGAGCGGTATATCGGTTTTAATCCAAGTGCGATAGGTGCGCTGTTATTTGCGGTCGGTTTGTTATTTGCGATTCCGTTATTTATTCGGATGATAGCACCAGTGATTGCAAAACCACTTCAAATGATATTACGAATTGAAACGACGATTAGTAGCCGAAATGTAATTCGTTATCGGAATAAGGCAGCTGTGTCTGTTGCTATACTAGCATTTGGTTTTATGTTAGCACTTGTTGGAACAATGTATATAAACTCTATTTACGAGGGCATGAAAGATGGGTTACAAAAACATTTACCAGCTGATTTAGTAATAAGAATTCCAATAGAGTCGCAAAGTACTGAAGTATTACCATTTAGTTGGATGGAGAAGGTTAAAAAAATTGATGGTGTAGAAGAGAGCGTAGCAAATGTTACTGACTTTACAGCGAAGCTTATAAATTATGATTTTAAAAAAGCGGATCAAGAGTGGTATGAAAATGTGAGGAAAGATGATTTTGAATATGATGTGATAGAGGTTGTGGGGAATGATATTGTTGCTTATCAAAAAGTAACAAAAGCGAAAGTGATTACAGGACGAGATTTAAATAAGCCATTACAAGATGGTGAGGGAGTCGTTACGAAGAGAACTGCTAAAACATTAGGGATTCAGTTGCATGATACGATTGAAGTACAAGGAAAAGGGAAAGAAAAACAAACGATTAAAGTCGTTTCGATTATTGAGCAAGGATTAAGGGGAAGAGGATTAGACATTTTCGTAAATGAACAATGGGCTCGTGATAAGTTTCACGTGCAAGGATATGAAGCAATTCAAGTTATGACAAATTCTAATCAATCATTTGAAGAGATTAAGAAGCAAGTAAAACAAATTACAAATAATAAAGAGAACGTAGAAGTTATTAATAGCCATGATTTATTAAAAGAACAGGAGCAGTTATTATCGCAAATGATGATGTTAATTCGCTTGTTAGTTGTAATTGTTTTCATTATTTCTGGTATAGGGTTAATGAATGCGATTGTCTCAAGTTTACATGAAAGACGTGCTGAAATTAGTATGATTCGTGCGGTAGGAGCTATTCCGAAGCAAATGAGACGGATTGTTTTATTAGAGGGAACTTTACTTGGAGCGATAGCTGGTTGTATTGGCATTTTTGGTGGGATTTTGTTTAGTTATATTGTGTTATCAAGCTTAGATCTAACGGTTATTATCATTCCGTATAATCAAGTTTTCATGTTAGCTCTAGCTAGTCTAGTGCTCGGAGCGGGAGCGGCAATGATTGCTTCATTACAATTAAGAAAGTTCAAATTAAGTGATACTTTAAAGGAATTATCGGCATAAAAGATTGCTATATCCCGCTCATACAAAGTACAAAGAAGACGAATAAAATGATAACAATACCGATACCGAAGTTAAATACGAGAGTACTATCCATATATGTAACCTCCTTGTTTGAAAGTAAAAAGCACTCTGGCTGGAGTGCTTTTTATTATCCGAATCTGTCGCAACGAACGCCGCAACATATAGAAAGGGAATAATGCGTTTAAAGAGTTATATTAATTTATGCATTTATTTTGTAAATGAGCAGGTCCTTCTCAGGTATAGAAAAAAAGACACTCTTTCGAGTGTCTTTCATGATGACAACATGTGCCAATTGCTTGAATTTGATAAGACGTTAATTTTCCGGTTAACGGTCTTTCTTAATCAAGAAGTGTAACAACAGCGATTCAAATAAATTTTAGCATTTTTTAAATGGGTGTGCGCATGCAATTATGCATATTGTAATTAGAGGGAAATTGAATGTGAAAAATGAATGAGTAAATATATATAGAATATTTGATGAGGAGCGAGAGGAATGGAAATACATAAATTAACAGAGGAAGAAGCGAATGAGATAAATATGTGGACGTATGAGGAACCGTACAATTTATATAGTTTTTCAGGAGAGGCTGAAGGAATAGAAGAGTTGCTAGATGGGACGTATTACGGTTGTTGTGATGAGAAGGGAGAATTTATCGGCTATTTTTGTTTTGGAGAAAATGCACAAGTTCCAGGCGGAAGAGATGCCAATTTATATGCGGGAGAAGATGTTGTAGATATCGGACTTGGAATGAAGCCAGATTTAACAGGGAAAGGGATGGGGGAAATATTTTTTCAAGCGGGAATAGCATTTGCTACTGAGGAATTGAATTCGAAAATGTTTCGACTGAGTGTAGCGACATTTAATGAGAGAGCGATTAGGCTATATAAAAATATTGGATTTCAAGTAGGACCTTTTTTTTGGAGCCGTGGAAGAGAGTTTATGCTTATGGAATATGAAAGGCCGTCAGTATGAAACTGACGGCCTAGACACGTTACTCTGAATGCTCAGCACGGTGCGCTAAACGGCTTGAAGCAGCGGCAGCGATTCCGCCAACGATATCATCAAGGAATGTGTGCACCTTTCCAGTTGATTTATCATTTAAGTATTCTAAAATACCTGGTTTTAATTTATCGATATATCCAAAGTTCGTGAAACCGATAGAACCGTACACGTTAACGATAGAAAGCGCGATGACTTCATCAATGCCATATAGTCCTTCATCGCGTTTTACGATATCTTGTAACGGCGCGCTTAACATTCCCTTTTCAGCAAGGACATCAAGTTCAATGCCTGTAATAAGTGCGTTTTGTACTTCTCGTTTTGATAGTACACGCTCAACGTTATAGCGACATTCTGACATCTCTAAATTTGCATGGTATTTCTTTTGAAGAAAATGAACAAGTTCAGCAATATCGTCAATTGTTACACCGCGTTCTTGTAATAGTTGTAATGCTCTTTCTTGTAGTTGATTTGAGTCTTTCATGTTTATCACCTTTTTTTCTTTTTAGTATTTGTATACGTTTCGTTGCTTTATCATGTGCATAGGAATGAAAGGCGAGCACAAGCTCATATATATAAAGAAAAACCATAGGTGGCGACTGCGATGATTCAGCATATTTATGAGCATTATCACATGCATGTTAAAGAATTAATCCCCCTTGGCCCCTATAAAAGCTTTTGGATTCGCAACAAAATTTATGTACTTGTTCCAATTGGAGAAATGGAGGAAGAAGTACTTGTAGAGATGAAAAAGCTCAGTGATTATATGAACCAGCAAGGGGATATAACTGTTGCGACTTTCGTTCCGACTATACACGGCTACCATGTAAGTGAGATAGAAGAAAAAAATTACTGCTTATTAAAAGGTATGCGTATGTTAGAGCGACATGCTACATCATTAGGAAGTGAGCTTTCTATATTCCATAAACGTGGTGCATTCTTTCCAGAAGAAGTTGAGCAATTAAGCCGCATTGGCGAATGGAAAGCATTATGGGAAAAAAGGCTCGACCAATTAGAAAGATTTTGGCAATCGCAAGTGATGAACCATCCTTCAGACGTATTCGATCAATTGTTTATTGAATCCTTCCCATATTACTTAGGAGTTGCAGAAAATGCAATCCAATATGTTGTCGATACAGAAATGGACGATACACCACAAATAACTGACGCAGCAACAATTTGCCAAGAACGATTTACACCTCTATTATGGCATCAAACGAAGCGCTTAAAACTTCCTTTTGATTGGGTATATGATCACCCAAGTAGGGATATAGCAGAATGTATTCGCTATATGATGATAGAAAAAAAGAAAGATTGGGAGCAAACGGTAGTTCAATTCATTACAGACTATGAACGTAATTATTCGCTCTCTTCATTTGGTTGGCGCTTATTATTCGCAAGGCTTCTGTTCCCGCTTCACTACTTTGAAACGGTTGAACGATATTATCAAACAGGAAACGAAGAACAAAAAGGCATCTATAGAGCTCGTTTAGAAATCATTTTACATGATGTGAAGCGCACTGAGCAATTTATGAATCATTTTTACGAGTCATTTCGTTTACCAGTTGATAAGTTAGGCATTAGGAAATTAGATTGGCTATCTTAAAAGTATAAAAAAGAGGCCAATTGAGGTCTCTTTTTTATACCACAACAGATACCCGTGTCTATCTTTATATAATAAGAAGCTATGCTCCTACTTTTTGATCTGTACATATAGTTAAAATAATGTGGTGTCTTTCAATTTTTTCATTTACCTTTTTTAATAATTCTTGTTGTATTTCTTTAAATAAAAATTGATAGCTCGTATTCCATGTCGGTATAACGGGTGAAAGACTTAATAAATATTCTTTTTTCTGTTCTAATTCTTGAATTGTTACAAAAGTACTCCCTATTTTTGGCATACGTCGTCCCCCTATGTTTTTCGCTTTATATGTGTGAACGATTCACTATATATTAATTATCGCATTTTTTGAGAAGGATTTCCAATTTTGTTTTATGATGTTAATAGTGTAGGGGAGTATGTCTTGTTTGCGTACAAAAAAAGAGACCAAATTTGGTCTCTTTTCTTAGAAGTAGCTTTGAACGAGCCGCTTCTGCTTTTAGATAATGTCTAGCTCCAGCGGCTAAAATATTCGGTGGCTTCGCTTCTTCCGCCGAGGCAAAAAGCGCCTCTATGTCAGAAGCTCCATCCCCCTCACATTTTGAACGAGCCGCTTCTG
>NZ_JBALMG010000007.1:35343-81759 GCF_036963225.1 Bacillus sp. JJ783
GCCGCTTCTGCTTTTAGATGTTATCTAGCTCCAGCGGCTAGAACAGTCGGCCATTTCGCGCCTTCCTGTGAGGCAAAAAGCGCCTCACAGGAAGGAGCTCCAATGACCTCCTGTTCTGAACGAGCCGCTTCCGCTTTTAAATTAAAATACTTGTTCGACTTCGATAACGCCTGGTACTTCTTCAAGTAGTGCGCGTTCGATACCAGCTTTTAGTGTGATTGTAGAACTTGGGCAGCTTCCGCATGCACCCATAAGGCGTAGTTTTACGATACCTTCTTCAATGTCTACTAATTCAACGTCTCCGCCATCGCGAAGTAAGAATGGACGTAATTTATCTAATACTTCTAGTACTTGTTCTTGCATATGTGGGTTTTCCATTTTTATCGACTCCTTTCATCAGTTTTATTATAATCAAGATAGAGGGGAAAATCTATTTTTTCTGTTCTTGTTTTATTGTCGAAATATTTTATCATGTGTACAACGTGTTTTTTCAGTATAGGGGTATGGAATAAGTTTGTAAAATGATGTGCTTATGCAATAAGACATCTGAATATACTGTTAGAACGAGAAATGGGGGAGAAGAAATGGTTAATGTTCAAGTGTATGGGACGAAAGTAATTTGTGCGAGCTGCGTTGGAATGCCATCTTCAACAGAAACGTTTGAGTGGTTACAAGCGGCGATTGGTCGTAAATATGAAGGACAAGAAAATAAATTTAAGTTTGAGTATATTGATTTTCAAGAAGAACAAGAAGATGAAGATAAAAAAACATTCGCAGAGCGAGTAGTGGAGGAAGATTTATTTTATCCAGTCGTTCTTGTAAATGGAGAAATTGTTGGAGAAGGAAATCCTCGTTTGAAGGATGTTTACGAAGAAATCGAGAAATATTTATAAATCAGGAAGCCTTTGCGAATTTGCGAAGGCTTTTTTTTATTGGAGGGATCGACGTGGAGAATGGAATAAAACATGCTTTACCAGGAGAAGTGAAACAGTTAATGGAGCAGTACATAGTAGAATTAAAAGAAATTTTTTCGGATGAAAAAATAGTCGGGGTATACATTTACGGATCCATCGCGCTAGGAGTATTTCATATAGAAACGAGCGATGTTGATTTTGTTACGGTAATAAGTGATTCCGTGAATGAAGCTGAAAAACAGCAAATTATAGAACTGCATAAAAAAATTAGGAAAAGTACGTTAGGTAAAAGAATGGACGGTATGTATATTCCGCTTGATGACTTAGGGAAATACAATCATGAAATCAATGAGTACGTGTATTGTGCAGATGGTAAGGCTGATATTGGTCATTGGGATATTAACGCGGTAACATGGTGGACATTGAAAAACCAAGGCATTACAGTTATCGGGAAAGAAGCAGAAGACCTTCCCTTTCAAATAAAATGGGACGATGTAGTAAATACAATGAAATATAACGTAGAACATTATTGGCTTGAAAAAGCGAAGCGTCCTTATTTATTTTTCATAGAAGAATGGGTAGAATCAGCTGTCGTTACGATGGGACGCATTTTATATACGTTAGATCATAAAACAATCGTTTCAAAAGATAGAGGATTGCAATATATGTTGGAACTTTACTCTCATAAGTGGGAGCCTTTATTAAGAGAAGTAGAGCGAATACGGTATAATCCAAAGGGAAAGCGAAAGATCTCTAGTTGGAGACGGGCTGATATGACGAAGCGGTATTTACTTAGTGTGATTGAAGAGTGCAGGGAGAAGTGGTAGGTGAATAGTAAAAGCATCCTTCATATAAAGGATGCTTTTACTATTTTTATATAATGAAAAAGTACTTTACAAGGAATGAGAAGTCGGAAGATAATATTCAAAAACATATATATGCGGGGGAAGAGAATGAGTAAATATAACTTTCATATAAGTAAAGAACAACTATGGAAAGGATGTATTTTAAGATCGATTGCAGATGCAATTTTTGTAGCACATGCTCCTGATTTCTCACATGAAAGTTCGTGGGATGGTTTTAACTATAGTGTGCAAGATAGTCAAGGCGGAAGAGGTACAATTACCTTTCATCCGAAGTACACAATCGTATGTCTTCAAGATGTAAATAGTGAGAGAATTGATGAGTGGATTGATGCGGCAAATTATTTTGAAGGGGCACCTTCGGAAGTGATAGAAATTGCTAAAGAGGAAGCACTCCAATACGTATTAGAAGAGGTAGAGGGGGAAACAGTGCCTTTCATTACGACAGCATTTTGGATTGAGGATAACGGTGCATATTCAATCGATTCATTTGAAGAGATGGAAGAGAACGGTGGATTCTTATTAGAAATCCCATTACTTGATACGGAATCTGCAATTGAAAGATTGGAAGAAGAGTATGAACTGACAGAGGAGCAAATAGAACTTTTACAATTAGTGTATGAGAGAAAAATCGAAAATCCAAACGAGGGAATTACGTTGTCTAAAGAAGAAGTAGCGATGATTGGAACGGATGATGACGAAGGGTTGGAAGTGAGTAAGGAGTCATTTGAAGAAATGAATATTACTTGGGCGTTGTAGGGAGGATATAAAAGGGGACTAAATATGTAGAACTGTGATAAAAAACTAGTAGAAAACAAATTGTGTTTTCTACTAGTTTTTTCATATGAAGCCCACATTTGAACCTAATCGAAAATGATAGAAAAATAATACGAAATATGGGAAGTTTCATGTGAAACATTTTTTATTATAAAATATGTAAAATGTTTAACTTAGTGTATTAAATGCATCATTCATAAGTATTTTAATATATTTAAAAGTAAAATGAAATAAGAAACAGGTAATTGTCGGAATATATTCGATTTTCGTTCAATTTTATGAAATATAACTACTTTTTGTTAGATTACTTTGTTTTATTTCTTTACAATAAAATTTATATAGAAATAAGAGAAGGATGATGTACGTGAAAGACACTGTTTTACAAGAAACAATTTCTCCGCAAGAGTTACATAAAGTTGTTCAAAAGAATACAGCTTATTATGACTTTAAATGGGGCAAAGTAGAAAATCCAGCGCAAGGAAATACATGGAATTGGGTAGCCTTTTTCTTCCCATATTTTTGGCTAGCTTATCGAAAAATGTATAAGTTGTTTATTATACTTACATTATTGTCGGTACCTAGTATAGTTGTACCTCCTTTTATAGATATTTCAGATGGAATTTATTTATCTTTAAATTTAGTTCTTCATTTAGGAGTTATGATATTTACTGGATGGCAAGGAAACCGTTTATATTATAAGCACGCTGTTCGTATTTTACATAAGGCAGAAGATATGCCTGATCATGAGAAGGCGTATTACTTACAATCAAAGGGTGGCGCTAGTGTTGCTGGTATGATTGGTTTACAAGTTATAGTGGGGATAGTGTTTGGCGGGGCTATGTTCGGACTCTCCCTTTTACCAACTGAACCAAATATAAAAAATGTTGTTCGTTCAAGTGATGAAGGATTTACTTTAGAGGTTATGACTGATAATCCAACTTGGAAGTTTGTAAAGAAAGAAAAGGATTATGACGTAGTAGAGTTTACTGGTTATGACTATACAGAGAAGAAAAAAGTGAAAATTAAATTTGCTGTTTATTTCAGTGAAGATTATTTTGAATGGCAAGAAGTATATGAAAACAATAAGAAGTTAAGTGAAGAAGAAGCAGAAGAGTATCAAATTTACATTGAAGAAAATAGTTGGGGTTTCTAGAGAGAACTCGTTTATTTGGAAAAGAAGAATCTTGTGAAGGTTCTTCTTTTTGTTTATAAGAATCTGTAACATAATGGTAGGGGTGCGGCATACTACTTGAAATTTTGTAAAATACAATAAAAAATGAGAATTTGAGGTAGGCTTGTCAATAACGTGAGACTGTGGCAGTATAAAGAAATGCTATACAAATTTTATTTATCGACATGTAAACATCAGAAGTGATTTTTACGTATAAATAATGAACGGAGGAAATGAATTTATGGCTACTTTACCAAATTGTCCAAAATGTAATTCAGAATATACGTATGAGGATGGCGCTCTTTTCGTATGTCCAGAATGTGCCCATGAGTGGGGCCAAGAAGCGGAAGCTGAAAATAATGATGGTGCAAAAGTTGTAAAAGATGCGAACGGAAACGTTCTTCAAGATGGCGATGCTGTTACTGTAATTAAAGATTTAAAAGTAAAAGGAACTTCTTCAGTTGTGAAGATTGGTACGAAAGTAAAGAGTATCCGTCTAGTTGAGGGAGATCACGATATCGATTGCAAAATCGACGGTTTCGGAGCTATGAAGTTAAAATCACAGTTCGTTAAGAAGGCGTAAGTAAATAAAAAGAGGAGGCGAGTAGCCTCCTCTTTTTTTATTGTCAGTTTTTGTCGGTAAATCGATATTTCTAATAGAGTCGTTGATATATTTGGAGTTACGATAGATATATTTGAAAAATCGTTGATATATTGTAAGTTATGATAGATATATTGAAAAAATCGTTGATATAATTTCATTTACCTCGGCGCGCAACACTTAGTTTATGATTGTACTTCAACTTCTTTCAACTGACACCGCTTATTAAAGAACGTTTTATACCCAAGCTGTAAGAAGATAATAACAGAGAAAGCTGTACTTCCAGAAATGCCAAGTATAATCGCAATTTGATATTGGATAGCTGTAAATGGTGATACACCGGATAAAATTTGTCCTGTCATCATGCCGGGAAGACTTATAATTCCCATTCCGACCATAGAATTAATTGTTGGTAAAATAGCAGAATCGAAAGCATCCCGTATAAGCGGGGCGGCTGCTTGTTTTGGAGTTGCGCCAAGCATAAGTGCACCTTCAATATGGTCTCTTTGTGATTTCATACTGTTTAAAAAGGTGTTTGCCCCGAGGCAAATACCTGTCATAGCATTACCAATTAGCATGCCGGCAATAGGAACGATATACTGCGGAGCATACCAAGGATCGTGTCCGATAATGACAAAGATAAATAGTAGAAGAGGGCCAATTGATCCAGCAATCATGGAGAGGGCGGCTACTCGTTTTAATTCTTTTGACATTGGAATATTAATTCGTTTATAAATATTAAAAATTGCAAATGTAGTAATAGAAGTAATGAGAGCTATTGTATAAAACGGATTACTATTTTCAAATATGTATGTAAGAACATAGGCGACTAGTACAAGTTGAATCGTCATACGTAATGTAGCAATTGTAATTTGTTTCTCACGTGGTATTCCTTTTAATTTCACAAGCCCGATTAAAATAAGGATGAAAATATATGCAGCTGCAAGTTGCCAAATTTGTAATTCAATAACGCCCTTCAATTGATAGCACTTCCTTTCTAGTTGCACCGTTTGTTTTACTAATTTCAATAATATCGTCTGCAATTTCTTCCGGAAGTTGTTGTGAGTGTGTAATGAAGATAACTGTTTTTTTCTTTTCTCTTGCTAGTAGAGTGAATTGTTTCATAACGCGGCGTTCTGTATCACCATCTAGTGCCGAAGTTGGTTCATCTAATAAATAGACGGGCGGATCCATTAGTATAATGCGAGCGAAAGCAAGTCTTTGTTTTTCGCCACCTGATAAAGAAGAGGCGTTATCTTCTAATTTTTTATCTAGACTAACAGTCGTTAATGCGTCCCGCAGGGCATCGTCATTTGGAAATGGCTTTTCAGAAAATCGAAGTCCCATTAATAAATTATCTTTAATTGTTCCATCAAAAATAGGCGGAGTTTGTCCGAGCATGACAACTTCACGGCGTAATTGAATGGGAGGATAATCTAAAATAGATTTTCCGTTATATTCAATTGTGCCAGATGTTGGCGATTGTAAATCGTTTAACATACGAAGTAATGTGCTTTTTCCGCTACCACTTTCACCGATAATACAAGTTATTTTTTCTTGTTGAATTTGTAAGTAAGGAATGTGTAGAATATCTTTATATTTGATGTCTTTTAATATAAACATAAATTGCTCCTTTCTAAATAGACGTGAAAAGGCTGACTACATAGTAGACAGCCCTTAAAGTATTAACCCTTATGATATTTGTACATCCAAAGAAGACCGGATTTTAATAATCTCGGTACACGCCCCATTAATGGTTGGTTTGCTAGTAAACCAAATCCGTGTTTTTTACCGAGAGAACCGAGGACACCTTTTAATTTAATAACAGGAAGTTCATCAGGAAGTGGTTCGTTATTCCAACGTTTTAATAATATTTGGACAATTTGTTCTCCTTGACCTTCAGCAAGTTGAGCAGATGGTGCGTGTGGAAGTGCTGCACAATCTCCTACAACATAAACGTGCTCGTTATTCGGAATATTGTGATATTTAGTTAAAACAACCCGTCCGCTACCATCTTGTTCAACTGGAAGGTTTCGAACAACTTCATTTGCTTGAATACCAGCTGTCCATACGATTGCATCACATTCAAGTGGTTCATCATGGTTGTATACAATGTTTGGTTCCACTTTTGTAATGTTAGAGTTTCGTATAATGGTAACTTTATGTTTTACAAACCATTCTTCTACGTATCTACTTAATTTCTCTGGATACGGGAATAAAATTCTATCTTTTCGATCAAATAAATAGATTTTTAAATCTGAACGGCTCTCACGAAGTTCACTTGCCACTTCAACGCCGCTTAAACCAGCCCCAACGACAGCTACTGTTGCATTTGGTTCTAAGCTATTTAATTGTTCATATGTCTTACGTGTTTGTTCAATTGATTGTAGGCTATGTGTATATTCCTTCGCCCCAGGAACGTTGTGATATTTATCTTCGCACCCAAGTCCGATAATTAAATCATCATATGGGATTGCTTCGCCGCCATCGAGATGAACAGCCTTTTCTTCGAGATCAATATTTGTTATTGTGCCGTATTGAATATTGAGGCGTGGGTGTTCAGGAAACGGTATACGAATATGCGTTTCTGAAATTGTACCCGCAACTAATGCATAATATTCAGTTTTGAAGCAATGATATGGTACTTTGTCGATTAATGTCACTTGTACATCATTTGGAAGTTGATTGCTTGGAAGTAGCCGCTGCAGAATTCTCATTCCACCGTAGCCCCCACCCAGTATTACGAGGTGTTTCATGATGGATTACCCCTTTTCTGTTGAAATATCCCCTAATCATACAATTTTATATTAATAAAATATTTTGACTTTACACAATCAAATTATATCGAATTTGTGAACAAATAACAATGCATGAATGAATACTCTGTTGTACAATAAGAAGAAAAGTAAAGTAAACTGTTTTCATTTTCTAGTTACTATTTACTATTTCATTATGAGTAGTATGTTATATAAGGAAGACTATCTATTGTGAAGTGAAATAGTGAAGTAACTAAATAGTTTAGAATATATAACGAAAACAACAAGAAACAGCTTAGTTTTCTTCTTATAAATAAAGTGGAATGGTAACAAAGGGTTACTTATCCGTTTCACAAATTAGGTATGCACTTCATGCCTGCTAAAGTAAATGGTAATTTGTTTAGAGATACAGGGGGGAGAGTTTTGATTAAACCATTAATCGAATTTTGTGTAGGTAACCTTGCAAGCGGTTCGCAAGCAGCTTTAGAAAAATTAGAAAAAGATCCTAATTTAGACGTAATGGAATATGGTTGTTTAGGATATTGTGGCATCTGTTTTGAAGGTCCATTTGCACTTGTAAATGGTGAAGTTGTACAAGGTGCAACAGTAGAAGAACTTGTAAATAAAATATATGATTATATGGATGAAAATCCAATGTTTTAAAGCGTTGCAAAGAGGCAACGTTTTTCTTTTTTCATTTATTAGGAGTGTTTATTTCGAAAAAAAAGGCCCTTTTAGAAGGGCTTTTTTCTTACGCGATTTGTGTAAGAACGGCTTATTGCCAAAATACTGTCAAATATGAGAAAGGGGGGACATTCATATTGTGTTCTAAAAGCATGCATTTTATACTTGAAATAATAAATTATTTTTGGAGTGAATAAAAATGAGCCAATTTTCTTTTACAAAAATGCATGGTCTTGGAAATAGTTATATATATGTAAATATGTTTGAGGAACAAATTAGAGAAGAAGATTTAGCACTTGTAGCGGAAAAGGTTTCAAATATTAATACTGGTATTGGTGCAGATGGAATGATTTTAATTTGTCCTTCTGACGTGGCACCAGTAAAAATGCGCATGTTTAATAATGATGGTTCAGAAGGAAAGAGCTGTGGAAATGGTTTACGCTGCGTAGCGAAATATGCGTATGAGCATAAACTAGTAGAAGGTAAAGTTTTCACAATTGAAACGTTAGCTGGTATTGTTACGGCAGAAGTAACGGTAGAAGATGACAAAGTTACATTAGCGAAAATCGACATGGGGGCACCTCGTTTAACACGTGAAGAGATACCGATGCTTGGTGAAGGAGAAACACCATTTATTCGTGAAAACTTCTTATACAATAATCACCGTTATGCATTTACAGCTGTTTCAATGGGGAATCCGCACGCGGTTATTTTTGTTGATGATGTAGAAAAAGCGCCCCTTACAACGTTAGGACCAGTTCTTGAGACGCATGAAATGTTCCCAGAGCGAGTGAATGTTGAATTCATCGAGATTTTGAATGATGAAGAGATGAATTTCCGCGTTTGGGAACGTGGATCTGGTGTAACACAAGCTTGCGGGACAGGAGCATGCGCAGCTGTCGTTGCGGCAATTCTAAATGGAAAAATGGAACACGATAAAGAAATTACAGTTCACTTAGCAGGCGGCGACTTAATGATCGCATGGACAGAAGAAGGAAATGTATTAATGAAAGGACCTGCGGAAATAATTTGCCGCGGAGTGTATGAGTACAAGATAGAAGCGTAAAGATGTATAATAGAATGAGAACAGAAAGGATGGTGTATTTCATGATTGAAGTAACAGAACAAGCAGCTTTTCAAATTAAAGATATGTTAAAAGATGCTGAAGATGGAGAGAAGTACGTGCGCCTTGCTGTACATGGCGGCGGATGTAGTGGTCTTTCTTACGGCTTAGGATTTGAAGTAGAACCGAAGGAAGACGACACAGTTCTTGAGTTTTTCGGTGTTGAATTTGTTATCGATAAAGAAAGTGCTCCGATTGTAAAAGGAGTGAAAGTTGACTATAAACAATCTATGCTTGGCGGCGGATTCACAATCGACAATCCAAATGCGATCGCATCATGTGGATGTGGATCATCTTTCCGTACAGCGTCGAATGCTGGTAAGCCGGAAGAGTGCTAGGTTTTTTCATTCCGTTATTCTAAATGGAATGAATGGGTAGGTTGCATATAAAGATCTTCTTAGCGATGAAATCAAATCGTTAGAAGGTCTTTTCTTTTGCCTTTAAAAAGAAAAAGAGCAGGACAAAGATAGTGAATATATGCAAGAAGAAGGCTAAAGAGGATACATGAAGGGGAAGGCCAATTTCTAGAGTGAAGAAATAATTATATTTGAACGGTTGTACATACGGATTTTTACTATCTTACAAAAGTGTAATGTTCATGTCATGTTTTTGAATTTCTTCTTTAAAGCCCAGGCTTTAAGATAAGAATATAAGAAAAAACACATGAGGTGAAGGAAATGAAAAGATATATTGCACTTTTTAGCATTTTAGTTGTATTTGCAAGCCTTTTAGTTGGCTGTGATTTAAACCGTATGGGTAAAGATGAGTACTACGTTCAAATTACTACTGATGGAATCGAAAAGAATGAAAAAGCTGATAATGGTCAGCCGCACAAATCATTCGAGTATAAGTTACCTGCATTTGATAAAGAAGGTAAAGAAAAAGAGTTAGAATTTACAGCTGTGAAAAATCTTCGCAAGGAAGCATTCTTACGTGTATTCCATTCAGATAAGAAAGGCGTAACAGCTTGGGAAGAAGTGAAAAAGGATGAACTTCCTGCGAAAGTGAAAGAAAAATTAGGTGTGAAATAAGACAGAAAAAAGGAATTGACGAACAGGGTCAATTCCTTTTTTTGTTTTCAAATTCTTCTTCAGAAATTACTGTAAATCCATGTCTCCGGAATAGCGCTGTTGTCACTCCATAACCAGTTTGCTTATTTCTATTAAATTCTCCAGTGTAAATAGTGGAACTACCACAAGATGGACTACGTTCTTTTAAAATAATATATTCTGGATGTAAATCTTTAATTTGTTCTAGAGCTTTATAAGCACCGCTCACGAAAGCTTCTGTAACATCTTCTCCAGCTTTTGTCATTACTTTCGCTTTTCCGTCCAAAACGTCATCGCCATTCCCACCAATAATTTCAGCTGAAGGACGAGGCGTTGGTAATCCTCCTAATACTTCAGGACAAACGAGGATGGTGTCTTCCCTTTGTAATAACTCTTCTATTTTTGAAACGAGATTATCGTTGCCATCATACCGACAGGCGATACCACCTAAACAAGCGCTAATTACGATCATATTGTCATCTCCAATAAAAAATATTAACTATCACGCCAATTTCTCTTCCTGCCTCTTACTTATAAATGAGGTGATAAAAATGGGAAGCTTATATAATTTAATGAAACCATACAGTGAATTTCGAAGTAAAGAAGAGTTTAATGCACATCAAAAAAAAGTTTTTAAATGTTATCAGTTTCAACTAAATAAGACTGATTCTTTAGTTATTCATTTTTTAGGGAAATATGCGGTTAATGAGAAGAACGAAACAGTTGGTGTTGCTTGTCCGTTAATGGAGACAATTGCTACAAATGTTGGAAAGAGTATTCGTACGGTACGCCGCTCGATTGCGAAGTTAGAGGAGCTTGGAATTATAAAGCGTGTTGCGACAAAGGAAAGATATAAGCACGGCGGATATAGTGCAAACTTATATGTATTTCTTAAATCTGCGATTGACCGCATGGATGACCGTATGAAGATGTCCGCATGTGAAAGTGATGATCGTGCAGATGGCTGTAGTGGAAATGAGCAAAAACGCGCGGGAGAAACAATTCTTTCTAAAAACATTCCACAAATAAAAGAGAAAAGAAAAGTAACGTACGAGCTTGATGAAACGTATTGTCGTCACGATATACCGAAGCCTTTTATATACGCGCTCATACCGATGACGAGTAATCCGAAGAAGATTAATATATTTTGGAGTAAGGTGGAACTTGCTTATAAAAAGAGCGGATTACTAGAACAAGGTGCTGTATTAGAGGGAATATTAGCTGATGAAGAAGTGCGTGGAAATTTAATTTGGAGGGTGAAAAGTGTTGTGAGAGCGTATAAGTACGGAGAAATTCGTAAAGATGTTGGAGCACTGTTGTATAGTACGATGCGAGATTTATTTTTAGAAATTGGATTAGAGTGGGGAGCGGCATTAAGGAGAAGTAAGGGAATACCGTTATTCGATCCATTTAAAAAAGAGTCATGCGTATAATACATGACTCTAAGTAGCTAATCGAACTTTCTTACAACTGGAACACGAATTGCTACAAATAGTACAAAGACGATAACAGCGATTGCACCGCTTTTCATAACCGTTACAATTGGAATGCCGATCCCAAGTGCAAGCGATGTAAATGCGTAAGAGAGCGGAATGAATCCCATCGATGAAAGCATGAGTAAACTCATAACGCGTCCCATCATCTCTTCTTTTACTGTTGATTGAATCATTGCCATAAGTGGAACGATAGCCATCGCAATTGTAATACCGTAAAACATTCCGGCTAATAACGCTTGCCAAAGTACGGTGCTAAAGTTAATGGCTAGGAAGAATATACCAGACAGTAGCATCATGATAATACAAAATAGACCACGTCTGCGGTTAATGTTTTTTAATCCGACAATGACAGCTCCTATCGCCATCCCGCCGCCAACAGACGCTTCTAAGTAACTAAACTGAAGTGAATCACCGTGCAGAACGTTTTTGACGAAGAGCGGGAAGCCTACTTGCATTGGGCCGATTAAAAATAAGTTTAAAAAGGCGCTACATATGAGGAAAGTTGAAAGAAATGGTGATTCTTTTACATATGAAATTCCCTCTTTAATAGAAGTAAACATGCCTTTATCTGTTTCATTTTTTTCGGGTACTGTAAATTGTATTTTTTGAACGAGTATCGCAGCGATAATGAGTAGCAGGATTGTAATTGAAAAAATTGTTTCATAGTTCGTAAATTTAATGAGAATACCGCCAAGTACAGGTCCTAAAATGACAGATGCTTGGTTTGTCATTTGAGTAAGTGAATTTGCTTGTGTTAAACGGCTTTTTTCTACAAGTTCAGGCAGAATAGATCCATCTGCTGACCAGAAGAAAGCGTCAGCAAGTCCGAAGAACAAAGCGAACAAAGCAAATGTATATAGTGTTACATCACCGACGATGAACCAGGTGAGAATAGTTGCGACAAGAATAGCGCGAATAATATTAGAGTAAAACATAATATTTTTTTTCGGGAATTTATCAGCTAATGCTCCGCCGATAATCATAAAGATGAGCCTTGGAACACTAAGAGCCACGAAAACAATACCGAGTGAAGCCTCAAGGTTTAATGTTTTTGCTATGTACCATGTTTGTGAAAAAGTAAAAAAGGCTAAAGCAAAACTCGAAAAGAGAGTAGCTGCCCAAAGAAAAAGGAAGTTCGTATTTTTTAATAACGGTTTTCCGCTTCCTTCTAAAGCAGATTTATTTTGTTGTAGTTCCTCCATAGTGCTTCCTTTCTATGTACCGATTTTAGACTGAAAAACCTATTAATAATCGTTTTAGCCCGCTATTTGCGGGCAGTAAAACTCCCACCTCAAAATTCGGCTGGAGCAAAGAAGTTAGGTGGGAGATCACCCCTCCACTGATTATAGTTTCACTTTATACAGTTTCTAATAGTTCTATACTGCACTTTCTCATTGTAGACAATAATAATGAATTTGCACAGTGGCTATTTCACGACAAAAAAAGAAGATACCAAGGGTATCTTCTTTTTAATGTTTTAGGCTAATGCAATATAAATATTCAATTGTACGTTATTTGGATCTGTTGCTTTTTCATCATACAGTTCGAAATCTGTTGTAAAGGCACGTTTGTTTTCTTTCGACCATTGCCAAATATATTCCCAAGCCTCGCAAACGACTTCAGAAACTGGTCCCTTTCTCGTTGTAAATACCGCATACGTAGTAGCAGGGATTGTTAAAGTTGTCATATTTTCAGGAACGTCTTCTAATGAAGAAACGGGCATACCAATCGTAAATTGATACGTACCAGTTTCATCTGATTCGTAGTTTGAATAGAAGGCGAATGTTTCTTTTGTTTGTTGATTTGGAATTTGATGCATGATTTGTTCTTGAAAGTAGCGATTCCAAAGCATTGGAATCCTTCCTTCAGTCGATGCTTCTTTTTCGTTTGTAGTTGTAATAGAGACACCGATTGCTTGGAAAGCTTCTTTTTTTACGATAATAGGTTCTTTCATTAATAAAACCTCCCTTTATTAAATGAAACGTATGTTCTGTTTTTATTGTAACATATTTTGGAAGGAAGTAGTGTTTTTTTTATAAAATTGGAATGTATTTTAGTTAGGAAAAGGAGAGAGTATGAAAAGAACTCCTTTCATGTAAAAAGAGTTCTTTTCATTTCTATATTAAAACATACTTGAGCTGTGCATTGGTTGAAGTTTTGCGTTTGGATCGAAGTAAGCTTTTGCATTGTTTACTGCTGTCGGTGCTTCACCAAAGCCGCAAGCAATGAGTTTTACTTTTCCTTCATATGTACAAATGTCACCAGCAGCGTAAATGCCAGGAATATTTGTTTCCATTTTTGAGTTCACGAGGATGCT
This sequence comes from Bacillus sp. JJ783, assembly GCF_036963225.1. NCBI lineage: Bacteria > Bacillati > Bacillota > Bacilli > Caryophanales > Bacillaceae > Bacillus > Bacillus sp. JJ783. Next base: position 49,095 of record NZ_JBALMG010000007.1, read on the forward strand.
GTTCTTTTGAATATCTAAGCCCCAGTTTTTAATTGGACCAAGCGAAGACACGAAGCCGTAGTTTACGATTACGTCATCAACATCAAGGATAACTTTTTCTTCTGTTTTTACGTGCTGAAGAACAACTTGTTCAATCGTGTCATCACCGATGAGTTCAACTGGAACATACGGTGTACTTACTTCTGCACGGGAATTCATTAAGCTTTCTACGCTATGTTCATGTGCACGGAATTTATCACGGCGATGAACAATTGTAACTTTATCTGCAATCGGTTCTAACATCATTGTCCAGTCTACTGCAGAGTCACCGCCGCCGAAGACAACGACGCGTTTTCCAGCAAATTTATTCATATCATCAACGAAATAATGTAAGTTTTTCTTTTCGTATTTTGCTGTGCCTTCTAATTCTAAGCGGCGTGGTTGGAAAGCACCATTGCCAGCAGTAATAATGACAGATTTAGAGTAGTGAGTTTGTTTATTTGTAACAAGTTTAAATATACCGTCAGCTTGTTTTTCAAGCGTATCAACAGCTTCTTCTAAGCAAATAGTTGGATCGAACTTTTTCATTTGTTCTTTTAAGTTATCAACTAACTCTTGTGCGCGCACTTTTGGGAACCCAGCTACATCATAAATATATTTTTCGGGATATAATGCGGATAATTGCCCGCCAAGTTGAGGCAAGCTTTCAATAATTTTTACACTTGCTTGTCTCATTCCGCCATAAAATGCAGTGAATAGTCCTGTTGGGCCACCACCAATAATTGTTATGTCGTAAACTTTTTGATTTTCTGTCATTTTCATTCCCCCTATAGATGATGGAATTTTAATATTGATTTCATATATTGTTCATATGTACATGAAAATCCTGCAAATGATGACACATTCAAATAAATGATAGCATATTTCAGTTAATAATACTTCTGAAAACGACTGAATAATAAGTAAGTTTGCGCATAGATGTTTTAGAATCGTATAAAATATAGCGAAAGGAAAATACATGAAAAAAAGGCTGAAAAACCCTTGAAAACGCTATGTTATTTTAAAATATTGATAATTCTCTAGGTGCTTGAATTATGGAATGAAACCGACTAATATAGGGAAGTATTATGTTAAATTTCTATGACAAATTTCGTACGATTTTTTGACTGCGTTTTGTTATGATATAGAATGTGATAAATTCCACATTCTTGACAAATAGAGTTTTTAGTACTTGGTATTATTTTTTATTACTATTATATAAAGAAAAGGGTTGTGATTTAGTGAAGACTCCAAAAATCGTAGTTTTAGGTGCAGGTTATGGCGGGATGATTACGACTGTTCGTCTGCAAAAAACATTATCTGTAAGTGAAGCTGAAATTACGTTAGTAAACAACAATAGCTATCACTACCAAGCAACTTGGTTACATGAGAGTGCAGCTGGTACATTACAAGATGATAAAATCTGTCTAGATATTCAAGACGTTATCGATACAAATAAAGTGAACTTTGTACAAGATACAGTAGTAGAGATTAAAGCTGCTGAAAAACGTATTATCTTAAAAAATGGTGAATTAGAGTATGATTACTTAGTAATCGGTCTTGGTTTCGAATCAGAAACGTTCGGAATTAAAGGGTTAAAAGAGCATGCATTCTCAATCACTAACATTAATGCAACTCGTCAAATTCGTGAGCATATGGAAGAAAAGTTCGCTCAATATGCGACTGAAAAACGTGATGAGTTAGTAACAATCGTTGTTGGTGGTGCTGGATTTACTGGTATCGAGTACGTAGGTGAGCTTGCAAACCGTATTCCTGAACTTTGCAAAGAGTACGATGTTCCACGTGAAAAAGCACGTATCATCTGTGTAGAAGCTGCTCCAACAGCACTTCCTGGTTTCGATCCAGCATTAGTAGAGTACGCTGTAAAACAACTTGAGAAAAAAGGTGTAGAATTCCGCATCGGTACAGCAATTAAGGAAGCAACTGAAGAAGGTATTATCGTTGCAAACGGTGATGATGCTGAACTTCTTAAATCTGAAACTGTAGTTTGGGCTGCAGGTGTTCGTGGTAACGGTATTGTGGAAGAGTCTGGATTTGAAGCAATGCGCGGACGTATTAAAGTGGATGAGTACATGCACGCTCCGGGTCATGAAGATGTATTCATGGTTGGTGACGCAGCGTTAATTATCAATGAGGAGATTAACCGTCCATACCCACCAACAGCACAGATTGCAATTCAAGAAGGTTATAACATTGCACACAATTTAACTGTGTTAGTTCGCGGTAAAGGTGAAATGAAAAAGTTCGCATTTGATAATAAAGGATCTGTATGTTCATTAGGTCATGACGATGCAATGGGCGTTGTTATGGGTAAAAAGTTAACAGGTTGGAAAGCTTCATTCATGAAGAAAGTAATCGACAACCGTTACTTATTCTTACTAGGCGGACCTTTATTAGTTCTTAAAAAAGGTAAATTGAAGTTCTTTTAATATATAGTAGAAAAAGCAGAAACGGCTATGAGCTGTTTCTGCTTTTTTCGTATTGAAAATATAGTATAATATATAAAAAAGAAAGAATATTCTGTTCGTTCGGTGGAGGAGGTTATATTATGGGGAAGCGAGGGAAAGTGTGGTTAGCTGTCAGTGGCTTAGTAGCTACAAAAGATGGGAGATGGCTATTCGTTAAGAAAAAATACGGTGGATTGAAAGGGCAATGGTCTTTACCAGCTGGTTTTGTTAATGAAGGTGAGACTGTTGATGAAGCTGTGAAACGTGAAATTTTGGAAGAAACAGGAATTATTGCTCATGTAAAGGGGATTATTGGTATTCGCTCAGGTGTTATTCATAATGAAATTAGTGATAATATGATTATTTTTCTTCTAGAGCCAGAGGGAGAAGACATTATCGTACAGGAGAAAGAATTGTCGGAAGTAGCTTTTTTACATCCAGAAAATATTGCAGATGATCAAAATACTTCTGTACTCATCAAATATTTATTAGAAGGAAGAGCAGAGTCGCATTTTGAAATGGACAAAACATTAAATCCAGGAGAGCAATTTGGTTATACGGCTTATCATGTGTTTACGGCGTATGCGAAGGAGAGGGAGAAGAAGTGAGTATACCGGTACTACTTATTTCAATGATGTTGTTCTTTATTTTATTTTTTGGAATTGGATTTTTGCTCAACATGATTTTGCGAGCTACGTGGGTAATGGTTATTGTGTATCCGATTATTTGTATGCTTATTATTAATAAAGCGAGTGTATGGGACTATTTTTCAAAGCCAAAAGAAACATTTTCTTCATTTGGGACGAGTGTATCGCATTTAGGACACGCAGATGTGTTTATTCTATCTACTGGATTAGTAGGTGCTGCTTTAGCAGGAATCATAATTAAGAAACTTCGGAAAAGTGGATATCAAATGTTTTAATCTCCAATCAATTTGGAGATTATTTTTTTGCATATTCCTTCATCGTATAGGGAATGATTAACGATGAAGGAGTGTGGAATATAAAAATGTTAAAACGATATTGTATTCGCATTATGATGACTTGTTTACTTGCATTCGCATTATGCGTAACATGGAAGGCTTTCACAGGAGTTTCTTTATTAGAGATTATAAAATCATATGAAGGAACAAGTGCAAAAGAAGTACATGCAGCAGAAATTGAGAAAAAAGTTGCTCCGAGTAAAGAAGTGATAAATGCTTTAGAGCAGGCAAATGACTGGTCTAAATATCGTGTTATAGAAATGACTGCAACTGGTTATACATCAGGTATAGAGTCAACTGGAAAGAGACCGGGGCATCCAGAGTATGGCATTACATATTCAGGTGTTAAAGCAAAAAGGGATTTATATTCCACAATCGCTGCTGACTTGCGCGTATTCCCGCTTGGGACAATTCTATTCGTGCCAGGTTACGGATATGGTGTTGTAGCTGATAAGGGCGGTGCTATAAAAGGAAATCGTCTCGATTTATATTATGATACGGTGAAAGATGTTTATAGCCAATGGGGTAAGAAAAAAGTAAATGTGTATATGGTGAAAATAGGAAATGGTAAGTTTTCGGAAGAAGAGTTAACGATGTTAAATCAAGACGAAACGATGCAAGTGTTTCGCGGACAATATTTAAAATAGAATATATAATCGATAGGGCTTCCTCCTGTATTTTTGAGAAATATTAATATAGAGGAGAGCCCTTTATTATCGGTATTTAATAGCTGATTTTCAATGTTAAGTTTATATGTTATAATCTTTCCTGTACTAGAAGGAAATAACAATTGAATAGGGAGGGACGGAAGAGAGTGAAAGAAATAGAAGCTCTCTTATTATTATGAGAGAAGGAACTTTATCTCAACAGAATATAGTTGTATTGTTTTTTAAACAGTTACGCCCGAAGCAATGGACTAAAAACTTGCTTGTATTTGCAGCGCTAGTCTTTTCTATAAAACAAGTATCTTTAACTATGGTGGCACAAGCTACAATTTGTTTTGCGCTATTTTGTGCGATATCTGGTTGTGTGTATATTTTAAATGATTTTATGGATATTGAGGCGGATCGACAACACCCTGTTAAACGATACCGACCGATGGCATCAGGTGCATTAAATCCGTATTTTGCTATTACGGCAGGTTGTGTGATTTTAGTAGCATCTTTAGTAGTTTCATATGTATTAAACCCATTATTGTGTTTAGTGTTAGCTGTATATTTCACTTTAAATGTAGCGTATTCAATTCGTCTAAAGCATGTTGTAATAATTGATATTTTAATTATTGCATCTGGATTTGTTTTACGAGCATTAGCCGGGGGATTAGTCATTCAAGTGCCATTTACACCATGGTTTTTATTATGCACATTATTACTGTCACTATTCTTGGCTATTAACAAAAGAAGACATGAATTAGTGTTGTTACAGGCTAATAAAGGTTCTCATAGAAAAGTATTAGAAAGTTACTCTCCTGCTTTATTAGATCAATTAAGTACAATTGTTACATCAGCAACAATCGTTACTTATGCTATTTTTACTTTTAATGCAGGGAAAAGTATCTATTTAATGTGGACAATCCCATTTGTAATTTACGGGATCTTTCGTTATTTATATTTGGTTCACATGGAAGATAAAGGTGGAGAACCTGATAAAGTTTTATTAGAGGATCAGCATATTTTAATAACGGTGTTGTTATACGCGATAACAGTTATTATTATACTATTGAACTTTTAATTACTCTATTCGGGTTTGTTAAAACGTTTAAGAAGAGTGTCTTAAACGTTTTTTATTTGGAATAAAAACAGTTAAGGAGTATAGAGATGCAACAATTTTTAATGATTATCTTATCAGTTGGTATGGGAGTTGTAGGACAAATTTTATTAAAGTTTGGTGCAATGAAATCGCAAAGTTCAGCGGCTTTAGGTATTATGAATTTTGTTAATTTACCAAACTTTTTTGGATTAGCTTTTTACGGTTTAAGTGCATTATTATGGATGATTGTACTGAGAAAGGTTGATCTAAGTTATGCATATCCAATGGTGAGCTTCGGATATGTATTTGTTATTATTGCGTCAGCACTATTGTTTGGTGAAACTATCAATTTCATGAAAATTGCTGGAATGGTATGTATAGTGGTTGGAATTCTATTTATCGCAAAATCATAGGAGGTAAAGCAATGGGAACATATTTATATTGTGTACTTCCATTTATAGCTTGGGTGGCTTCGGGAGTATTGAAATTTTTAGTGAATTATCTTCGTTCTGGAAAAGATGCTTTTCGTTTAGTTGGAAACGGTGGATTTCCTAGTACACATACAACGATTTTATCAAGTATGGTCATGACAATAGGGTTTCACGAAGGTTTTAATACACCGATGTTTGGGATAGGGATGGCAATTTTAACGATTGTTATCATTGATGCCACAGGACTTCGACGTACGGTTGGTAAACATGCAAAAATGTTGAATAAACATATTAGTTCGGAAGAAGAGAAATTAAGAGAGCGCCAAGGACATCATTGGCATGAGATTTTTGGTGGATTGATGTTAGGAACAGTTATTGGGTATGTAGCACATTTAATTATGGTATTTTTACCTTAGAGAGGAGAAGAAGTATTGAATATTTGGAATGGTTATAAAGGAAAGGGAATATTAGCCCTTGTCCTTTTCGTTTTTTACTGGGCATTTTATTTTTTTATTGGCTGGAAAATGGATACTCACTCTAAGCTTTTTATTGAAGCGTGGGTGGTTGATACCTATTTTTCTTTTGATCAAGGATATTATATTATCTCCTTTTTCCTTGAAAAAGTAGATGTAGCAGCGGTGACCTGGTTCCGACATCCATTCCTTTATTATTTTATTCAAGGGTTTATGTGGATATTGGAGACAGTGAAAGTAGGGAATATTATACATGGTATTATATTCATTCAAACGTTCTTAAGCGCGCTCAGTGTAGTGATGATTTATACATTATGCTGTAAAATTTGTAAGAATACGCTTGTGTCTTTTTTACTAGCGGTCATGTATGGATTTTCAGCTACTATGTTAGTTATTACGTGGACACCAGAATCTTTTAGCTATGCAAATTTCACATTAGTACTTATGTGCTTTGTATGCTATCCATTTATTACAGGGAAAAAAGAAGCGAAAATAGGATTTAGTATTGCGAATGTATTGTTGGCAATAGGAATAACAGGGGTTACATTAACCAATTCGTTTATCTGGTTTTTAGGTAGTGTGATGAGTTATAAGAAACTGCAGAAAAAAATTATTTGGACTGGTATTTCGATTGTTATTGTCGTGGTCCTGTTTGTATTAGTAATGAACGCAAATAATGTAGTTCTTATCGAAGCAGTAAAGGCTAGTATGGGCTTTGCTGCGCAAGAACAGAATTTTTCACCAGAATACGTTAAGCCATCAGGTATATTAATATTTCATCTATTATTAGGATCTTCATTCATCTTTGGACCATTCTCGGAGGTTACTTTAAGACAAGGTGAGCAATTTGCGCAATTAAATATGCTCCCATCGCATACTATAATGGGTTGGATTGCGATTGTAACTGTGTATGCTTCTCTAATGGTAGTTGTCTGGAGAAATTTTAGAAAAGAACCTTTCGTAAGGTTTTTAAGTTTATGTTTATTATTTAATATCGTTTTACACGGAATTATTGGTTTTGGGTCATCTGAAGCATTTATATATGGTGCACATATGCTGTTTACAATACCGTTATTATTGGCATATGGTTTTAAAGTGATGAGACGTGTAAAAGTAGTTGCTTTATGTTTAATATTAATATTAATAATTATAAATAATTTTGAAAGTATGCTATATTTTTATCATTTTGCAGTCTCGAACTATTCTTTATAATAAAACGTATTTTTAATAAAAGGGTACTTTAGATAGGGTTTCTAAAGTACCCTTTTTACTATTTTTAAAAAATAGTATTCAGAGAATTAAATACAAAACAGAAGTCCGAATTATCGCATTTTATCGAAAATAAAGTTATAATGGACATAGAGAAATTTAGGGGGTCTGAACATGTTTCAAGTACAAAAAGAATTAGCAAGTCATGAAGCGGTAATTGTTGCCTTATTTGAAGAAGATAAAACGAGTAGCTTTGTACAAGAACTGGACAAAGCGTTTGAAGGACAATTACAAGTTTTATTAGAAGAAAAAGAACTTTCAACTAAGAAGAAAGCCATTTCAAAAGTACATAGCTTAGGAAAAACAAATGTTAAACGTTATTATTTTGTTGGTTTAGGTAAGAAAGAGTCATATACAACAGAAACGTTACGTGCGGCTCTTAGTAAAGCTTTTAAATCGTTACAATCAGCAAAAGTAAAAGACGCAGCAATCTTACTTGATTCTTTCGTAACAGAGAAATTAGATGCGATTGATGTAGCTCATATTGCAACGGAAGTATATTGCCTTGGTACATACGGATTACAAACATATAAAACGGATGAAAAAGAAAGAGTAGAGTTAGAAAAACTGATTGCTATTACAGCAGAAGATGCACAAGAAATTGAAGCAGCATTAACGGTAGGATACGTACATGGACGTGCAACGAATTCAGCTCGTACACTTGTAAATATGCCGCCAAATGTATTAACAGCGACAAAGCTTGCTGAGTATGCAGTTGAATTAGCGGAAAAATACGATATGGATTATAAGGTTCTTGAGAAAGAAGAGATGGAAGAGCTTGGTATGGGTGCATTACTTGCAGTAAACCAAGGATCTACTGAACCGCCAAAAATGATCGCTCTTATTTATAAAGGAAAAGAAGAGTGGAAAGATGTAATTGGATTTGTTGGAAAAGGGATTACATATGATACTGGCGGCTATTCTTTAAAACCACGTGAAGGCATGGTTGGTATGAAAGGTGATATGGGCGGCGCTGCAGCTGTTCTTGGCGCGATGGAGATCATCGGTGAACTTCGCCCAGAGCAAAATGTAATTGCTGTTATTCCATCAACTGACAATGTTGTAAGTGGTACAGCATTTAAGCCAGATGATGTTATTACATCTATGAGCGGAAAAACAATTGAAGTATTAAATACAGATGCAGAAGGTCGCCTAGCGTTAGCTGACGGTATTACGTATGCGAAGAAACTTGGTGCAAATTACTTAGTTGATGTTGCAACATTAACAGGCGGTGTAATTGTTGCACTTGGAAATCATACAACAGGTGCAATGACAAATAATGAAGAATTGTTTGAACAAGTGTTAGAGGCTTCTATGGAAACGGATGAGCCAATTTGGCAATTGCCGATTTTTGAACGTGATAAAGAACGTGTCAAAAACAGTAAATTTGCTGACTTAAATAACTCACCAGGCCGTGAAGGACATGCGGTTATGGCTGGGACATTCCTTGGTGAATTTGCAGAAGAAACACCATGGGTACACTTAGACATCGCTGGAACATCTGAAACAACAGGAACACATGATTTAGGACCAGCTGGAGCAACAGGTGCAATGGTGCGTACACTTGCAACACTTGTTGAGCGTTTCGGAGAAGAATAAAGAATGCAAAAAAACTGTCTGGAAAGGTCATTACATAATGAACCTTTCCGGAACAGCTTTTTTTATTTTATAGGTATTCTATAAAGAAATCGTATATAACGTCCCATTTAAAGCGAATGAAGTACGACCAGTTTCTTCAGAGACAACTAATATAAGTGAATCACTTTTCTCTGATAAGCCAATTGCAGCCCTGTGACGTGTTCCTAGCTCAGGATTGATTTCTGTGCTTTTTGTTAATGGAAGAATATTAGCTGCTGAGAGAATATGATTATTTTTAATGAGAACGGCTCCGTCATGAAGAGGGTTCCCTGGATAAAAGATCGATTCAAGTAGTGGCGCGGTTAAGTGTGCGTTTAATGTCGTTCCAGTTTGAATGAAAGAATCAAGAGCTTCACTTCGTTCCACGATAATAAGAGCACCGTGTTTTCGAGCGCTTAAATGTTGGACAGCTGTAGTGATGAAATGTGAACTTTCCGTATAAGGTGATAAATATGCTTGAATATAATATGTAGCTGCTAACGTCTGTACATTTGTTAACATATGATGAATATCTTCCATTTTACATAAAATACATTCATCTTCTTTATCGATTGCATGCTTCATGTTTGATCATTCTTTTTCAGCAATTTCAATCATCTGCTTTGTTTTTATTTTGAGCTCTTCTGACAAGCCCCATTCTTGCATAATCCTCATTCCCTTTGGTGGAGTATTTAACCATAGTGTATACAAATATTTATAGTAAAATCCTGTTAGATTTTAAAAAATATTGAGATGCAGGTTGTTTTTTTCATATAATGAAGATACGACAGGCTAGAGGAGATGGAAGTATGAATTGGAAACAAGAATTTAGTCGCTGGCTTTCATATGCAGAATTAGATGTAGAATTAAAAGAACAGCTAGAAAACATGAAGCAAGATGAGAAGAAAATCGAGGATAGCTTTTATAAAAATCTAGAGTTCGGCACAGGTGGTATGCGTGGTGAACTTGGTGCTGGTACGAACCGTTTAAATGTATATACAGTTCGTAAAGCAACAAAAGGATTAGCTAGGTTTATTGAAAAATTAGGTAAAGACGCGAAAAAACGTGGTGTTGTTGTCGCGTATGATTCTCGTCATAAATCACCTGAATTCGCAATGGAAGTAGCTGCTACTCTTGGTGCACAAGGTATTACAACATATGTATTTGAAAGCTTACGTCCAACACCAGTGCTTTCTTTCGCAGTTCGTCATTTACATACAGTAAGTGGAATCGTTCTTACGGCAAGCCATAATCCGCCCGAATATAACGGTTATAAAGTATATGGTGAGGATGGTGGGCAGTTGCCTCCAAAAGAAGCTGATGAGTTAATTAGCTACGTAAATGCAGTAGAAAATGAATTAACAGTTGAAGTAGCTGATGTTGAGCAATTAAAAGCTGACGGTTTATTACATATAATTGGACAAGAAGTAGATGATGCATATGCGGCAGAATTGAACAATGTCATTATTAATAAAGAGATGGTGAAAGAAGTAGGAAAAGATTTAAAAATCGTCTTTACACCATTACATGGAACATCAAATATTTCGGTACGTCGTGGTTTAGAAGAAGTTGGATTTACAGATGTAACAGTTGTAAAAGAGCAAGAGTTACCAGATCCAAACTTCTCTACAGTAAAATCACCAAACCCAGAAGAGCATGCAGCGTTTGAGTATGCAATTCGCGACGGTGAAAAAGTAGGCGCTGATGTGTTAATCGCAACAGATCCTGATGCAGATCGTCTAGGTGTAGCAGTTCGCAATCATGATGGTGAGTTCCAAGTATTAACTGGTAACCAAACAGGTGCGTTGATGCTTGATTACTTATTATCACAAAAGAAGGAAAACGGAACGCTTCCAGAAAACGGTGTTGTTTTAAAAACAATCGTAACGTCTGAAATTGGCCGTACAATCGCAAAAGCATACGGTTTAGATACAGTTGATACGTTAACTGGATTTAAATTTATCGGTGAAAAAATTAGACAGTATGAAGAAAGCGGACAATATGAATTCCAATTCGGTTATGAGGAAAGCTATGGGTATTTAATCCGTCCATTCTGCCGTGATAAAGATGCGGTTCAATCTGTCCTATTTGCATGTGAAGTAGCTGCGTACTACAAATCACAAGGTAAAACGTTATACGATGGTTTGTTAGAAGTATTTAAGAAGTATGGGTTCTTCCGTGAGGAACTTGTATCGTTAACGTTAAAAGGAAAAGATGGTGCCGAACAGATTCAAAAGATGATGGCAACATTCCGCGGGAATCCTCCGAAAGAAGTAGCTGGTTTAACAGTCGTTGCAGTTGAGGATTATAAGGAAAGCATCATTACAACGTTACAAGATGGAAATAAGGAAGAGATTCACTTACCGAAATCAAATGTGTTAAAATATCAATTAGCAGATGGTTCTTGGTTCTGCTTACGTCCATCTGGAACAGAGCCGAAAATTAAATTCTACTTTGGTGTACAAGATGATTCCTTACAAAATAGTGAACAAAAGTTATTTACTATTAAAGAAGATATTATGAATCGTTTATAATAGAATAGAGTGCTACTGATAGGAAAAGGGGAGAACGGAGAACGGCCTCCTCTTTTCTTGTAGTTTTGTTTGATGTAGAGGATTATTACGAGCGAGTGTTATAAATTTGCACTTTACTAAGAGAATTAGAATGAAAAGCGAGGGTATTTGTCATGAAAAAAGTGAGAAAAGCAATTATTCCGGCAGCGGGATTAGGAACACGCTTTTTACCAGCAACGAAAGCAATGCCAAAAGAAATGCTTCCAATTGTAGATAAACCAACAATTCAATACATCGTAGAAGAAGCAGTAAAATCAGGCATCGAAGATATTATTATCGTTACTGGTAAAGGAAAGCGCTCTATCGAAGATCATTTTGATAACGCATTTGAATTAGAGCAAAACTTATTAGAGAAGAAAAAGTATGAGTTACTTGAAAAAGTACAAGCTTCTTCTAAAATGGTAGATATCCATTACATTCGTCAAAAAGAACCAAAAGGATTAGGACATGCTGTTTGGTGTGCGCGTAAATTCATTGGTGATGAGCCGTTTGCAGTATTATTAGGCGATGATATCGTTCAAGCTGAAAAACCATGTTTACGTCAATTAATGGACGAGTATGACAAAACACTTTCTTCTGTTATTGGTGTACAAACTGTTCCTGAAGCAGAAACACATCGCTATGGAATTATTGATCCGTTAGAGCAAGAGGGACGTCGTTATCAAGTTCGTAATTTCGTTGAAAAACCAACGCAAGGTACTGCGCCTTCAAACTTAGCGATTATGGGACGTTACATTTTAACTCCTGAAATCTTTATGTTCTTGGAACAGCAACAAGTTGGAGCGGGTGGCGAAATTCAGTTAACGGATGCAATTCAAAGCTTAAATGAAATTCAACGTGTATTTGCTTACGACTTCGAAGGAAAACGCTACGACGTAGGTGAAAAGTTAGGATTCGTTCAAACGACAATCGAAATGGCATTGCAACACCCAGAATTACGTGATGATATGCTAGTAATGATGAAGAAAATTTTAGAAGAGCAAATGAAGCAAGAGTCTTAATATAATAAACAAGGAGCTGTTCCTATAGGAACAGCTCCTTGTTTATTATGAAATCGTCGAATGAGAATGCTGATAAGCCGAACGACGTACAGCATAGTATATACGAGGTGCGATAATAGCGCCGATGATTGTAAACGCAATATCTTTTACTGCAAACCACATCATAATCATCCAGGCAGCTTTATAACTCATATTACCACCCATGAAAATATTGACCGCCCCGTACATATAAGTAGTACCGATAATATAAGTTAAAATGATTCCGACGAAAGAAGCGATTGCAAAGGTGCTGAATGTTGGTCGTTCTTTTTGTTCTACTAGTTTTCCTGATACGTAAGCAACGATAATAAATGCGATAATAAAACCACCAGTAGGATCTAAAAGTGCTCCGAATCCAGCTTTGAAGTTAGCGAATATTGGCGCACCTGCTACTCCAACAAGCATGTAAACAGTCATTGATAATGCCCCGAGTCTACTTCCAAGAAGAAGACCTGCTAAAATTGCGAAAAATGGTTGCATAGATAATGGAACGCCCGCTACCTGTAAGAATGGTGCCCACGATACAATATTTGCACCAATAGCCATAAGAGCGACGAACATGGCAGCTAATGCTAAATCTAAAACATGAAGCTTCTTCATAATGTTAACCTCCAGTTGTATTTAGGTTAACATTATCGTAGCGAAAGTATTTACTTGTTGTCAATCAAAATATTTTGATAAGAAGGCTTTAAATAGTCTCTAAGCAATGTGTATGGAATACGAAATTGCGGAATTCCGCTTGAATAAGGAGCAATTTCATATAAAGGGAAATAAATTACAAGATTATCCGGTTCTAAAAAGTAGTGAAACTTTTTAGTGCTCGTTACCTTTTCGGCTGCATCAGGAAAATAAATGCTTTCATTGTGTTTAATTTGTCTTATAATCTCTGTGCGAATTATTTCTTTATATTTATCCTCTTGCTGAAATAAATCGTCTAAGTGTAATAATTTTTTTTCGTTTAAATCAAATGTATTTGCCTTCCACGTATAAAGTCCGTGCGCTCCGCCTGTATATTGATAGTAATTCACATATAGACTTAGGAAAGGTGGTTTGTTTAAAGCTACTTTATAGTCAACATTTGCAACGTATGGATGAAAAGGTGTGCTAGATCCTTCTGTTTCTTTATAATATTTCTTCGCTTCTTTTTCTAATTTACTTTTAAATGTAGCAGTAGAGTTTTTGTAATAGGAATTTAGCTTATTTTGAAATTTCAAATCAGAAAAGTTGTGAAAGGAAGGCCTATTAATTTGATATTCTATATAAGGTTTCTTACCTTTTTGCGTTACAGTCTTAACATTGATTGTCAGGTTGGATGCTTTGGCTGCTATTGCACAATTTGGTACAATAGTCAGGAAGGAGAACATAAGCAATAGTATACAAAATTTCTGTTTCATTTAGGTGAAACCTCCTTATATAAGTGTTATAGGTAGTTTGAAATTAAACAGGTAAAATTATACATTTGATTTAAAGTGAGAGAGGTTGAAAACGATATGGCAAAAACTTTAATGGATTCGCTTGGAATTGAACTATTAGAAATGACAGAGGATAAAGTAGTTGCTACAATGCCTGTTGATGAACGTACGCATCAGCCGTTTGGATTTTTACATGGCGGTGCATCTGTTGCATTAGCAGAAACTGTGGCAAGTGTTGGTTCATACAATTTAATTGATCAAGAGAAATGTATTTGTTTCGGATTAGAAATTAATGCAAATCATATTCGCTCAAAGCAAGATGGAATTGTAACAGCAATTGGAACACCGATACATAGAGGACAATCGACAATGGTTTGGGATATTCGCATCATTGATGAAAATGATGATTTACTATGCGTATCAAGATGTACAGTAGCAATTAAAGAAAAACGTGAAAAATAGAAAAGAGGCGGCTCTTATGAGCTGCCTCTTTTTTATCCCGCATTAACGGGCAGTAAAACTCCCACCTCAAAATTCGGTTGGAGCAAAGAAGTTAGGTGGGAGATTAACTGCCCGTAAACGCCCGATTGGTTCAACTAATAATCAGTGGGGGATGAACAAAACCCCCACTGATTAAAGTTTCACTTTATAATTAGAACTGGATTTTTTTCTCTAAGAAACCTTTTAGTTCGCTAATTGGCATACGAACTTGTTCCATAGTGTCACGGTCACGTACTGTAACAGCTTTGTCTTCAACAGAGTCGAAGTCGTATGTGATACAGAATGGTGTGCCGATTTCGTCTTGACGACGGTAACGTTTACCGATAGAACCAGTTTCATCAAAGTCTACCATGAAGTCTTTAGCTAGTTCTGCGAATACTTCAGTAGCACCTTCAGATAGCTTTTTAGATAATGGTAAGATAGCTGCTTTATATGGTGCTAAAGCAGGGTGGAAACGAAGAACTGTACGAGAATCGTTTTCTAATTGCTCTTCTTCATATGCATCACATAAGAATGCTAATGTTACACGGTCTGCACCTAGAGATGGCTCGATGCAGTATGGCACGTAACGCTCATTCGTTTGTGGATCGATATAGTTAAAGTCTTCGTTAGAGTGTTCCATGTGACGTTTTAAATCGAAGTCTGTACGAGATGCAACGCCCCATAGTTCGCCCCAACCGAATGGGAATCGGAATTCAATATCAGTTGTTGCGTTACTGTAGTGAGATAATTCGTCTTCACCGTGGTCACGAAGACGCATGCTTTCTTCAGTCATACCAAGTGAAAGTAACCAGTTTTTACAAGTTTCACGCCAGAATGCAAACCACTCTAAATCTTCACCAGGCTTACAGAAGAATTCAAGTTCCATTTGTTCGAATTCACGTGTACGGAATGTGAAGTTACCAGGTGTGATTTCGTTACGGAAACTTTTACCGATTTGGCCGATACCAAATGGAAGTTTCTTACGCATAGAGCGTTGTACGTTTTTAAAGTTTACGAAAATACCTTGTGCTGTTTCAGGACGAAGGAAGATTTCGTTTGTGCTAGACTCTGTAACACCTTGGAATGTTTTGAACATTAAGTTGAACTGACGGATTTCAGTGAACTCTTCACTACCGCAATCAGGACATTTTACTTCATGTTCTTTCATTAAGTCAGCCATTTGGTCGAAAGTAAGACCGTCAACGACCATTTCGATGCCTTTTGCGTCTAATGCATCTTCAATTAATTTGTCAGCACGGTGACGAGCTTTACATTTTTTACAGTCGATCATTGGATCATTAAAGTTACCAACGTGACCAGAAGCGATCCAAGTTTTTGGGTTCATTAAAATAGCAGCATCTAAACCAACGTTGTGTGGAGATTCTTGAATGAATTTTTTCCACCAAGCTTTTTTAACGTTATTTTTTAATTCGATTCCAAGTGGACCGTAATCCCATGTGTTTGCAAGACCACCGTAAATTTCAGAACCAGGGAAAACGAAACCGCGATGTTTTGCTAAGTTTACAACTTGTTCCATTGAATACATAATAAAATCCTCCTTTTGAAAGTTAACGTATTTGCGATGACGTGATGGGTACTTTGGAAGCGGGAAATATATGCTTTAAAAAACATAAAAAAACGCTCATCCCAAGGCTTAATCGCCTAGGGACGAGCGTTTGCCCGCGGTTCCACCCTAGTTGATACACAAAATGTGCATCCACTTTATCACGTATTGCTCGAGACTGCCGTTTCCTCGCAGCTTCAGGCTTTCACTATCCCTGAATCGCTTTTTATGCAAGTACTTATAAGTCCGTCATCGCTACTTATATTAATAATAATGAACATATTCTAACACGTTCTTTTTTAAATCTCAATAGAGGAACGTGCCTATCTAGGATAGAGTCTCGCCTATTTTTTCGTTATTTATTCCGTAATTTTGCTTAATATGCTTAATTGCTTCGCGTTTACTTAATGGAGCGAGCTCGTTAGTTTGAACGTATTCCCAAACTACATCTGGCTTTGTTTTTGCATATTCGCGAAGGACCCAGCCGATTGCTTTTTGAATGAAAAATTCTTTTGAAGAATGTAGTTGTCCGATAATCCAGAAAAGGAGTTCTTCATCCATTTTTTGTTTATATTTCAGCTGGAATAAAATAGCGGCACGTTGTAACCATATGTTTTCTGATGCAATCCATTTTGGAATATAGGCAGAAATTAATTCTGGATGTTTTAAAAAGATGGCACCTAAAAAGGTAGGAACGATGCTATCAACAGAGTCCCACCAAGATTTTGTGACAATAAGTTCTTCTAGAAATGGGATATGAGTTTCGTTTATATGTTTTTTATATTTTTGCATGATATCGAGTGCGGCAGCTTGAAATTCACGTTCTGGTAAGTCCCAAAGCTCACGTATGATAATTTGGAAGTCCTTTTTATCTGGGAGAGTATGTATTTGAATGACGTCTTTCAATAATTGTCTTCTCTCAGGAGTTTGAATACCGAGAAACGGGAAGTGATTTTTCATATAACGTGCCATCGGTTCTGCTTTTTCGGGATTTTGATGAGCTATGAAATGCTCTTGTAATGCTTTTACAAATGGATGCATAAGTACGTTCTCCTCTCTTATTATCTTTCTTATATTTATTATACAGAGAGTTTGGTTAAATTTTAAAACATAACTTGCACTGTAATGAAATATGTTGAGAAGAGAGAGGAGAGGATAAGATGGAAGATCAAGGCGTACTAGCAGGTTTCTTTGCTCTTAGTTTTGCGTTTATTCTTGTTATAATAATTTGGGCAATTATTTCGTATTTGTTAACAGCTTTTGCACTTTATACGATGGCGAAAAATGATGGTGCAACTGATGGTGTTCTTGCGTTTATTCCTTTTTTGAATAGTAAGACGTGGGGGGACTTAGCGAAGGATAAATTACCGGATTTCTTGAAAGAAGAAGCAGGATGGAAAGTATTCGGCATATATGTCGCATGTTTCATCTTTAATTTCGTACCGATTATAAGTTTACTAGCAACAGCTGTATCGATTGTACTGTCTATTTATCTCATTTACGCTATTTTAGATAGATACGGAACGAACGCTATATTATTTACGATTATTCATGTAATCACATTTTCGGTTTTCTTGCCGATTCATTTATTTATCATTCGGAATGAGCCGGAGAGGTATAACGAGTAGATATAGGGGGAGCTGTTTCGAAGATGTTTTGGAACAGCTTCTTGCAACTATTGTCGCACCTTGTCGGTAAATCGATATTTTGTGTAGAATCGTTGATATATTGTAAGTTTTGATAGATATATTTGAAAATTCATTAATATAATTTCATTTACCAAAAAAAGGGCTGTCCTATTTGACAGCCCTTTTTTCTATTACATAAGGTAACGTAAGTAAATGTAAATGTGAGAAATGATTAATGAAACGATCATAATTGGGAAGCCGACTTTAAGGAATTCCATGTAGCTGAATTTATGTCCTTCACGACTTGCGATTCCGGCTACGATTACGTTAGCAGAAGCCCCGATTAATGTTCCGTTTCCACCTAGGCAAGCACCTAATGCTAATGCCCACCATAGTACATCGACTTGTGCGTCAGAAGGTGATAAACCTAGCCCAACTGCCATATCGTTAATAAGCGGAATCATTGTTGCAACGAATGGAATGTTATCGATTGTTGCAGAGGCGATACCAGATACCCATAGAATAAGGATAGATGCTTGAGAAATATCTCCGCCTGTTATTCCAATTACTTTTTGAGCTAACGTTTTGATAAGACCGATATCGATAAGTCCTCCAACGAGTACGAATAGTCCCGCGAAGAAGAAGATTGTTACCCATTCTACACTTGCGAATACCTCTTCAATTTCATGTTCTTTCACACCGATTAACATAAGGACAGTAGCACCAGTTAAGGCGATGATAGCTGCATCAATATGGAAGATGGAATGAGTCATGAAACCTAAAATAGTAAGTCCAAGTACTGTTAAAGATTTTTTCATTAATACTGGATCTTTAATATATTGTTTTTCATCTAAGCTCATTAGCTTTTTAATTTGTACAGGATCAGCAATTAATTGCTTACGGTACATGAAGTAAAGCATTGTTGCTGTAACAGCAATAATGATGATTACGATAGGTGCTAAGTTGAATAAGAAAGCATTGAAGTCTAAATGTTTATTAGCAGAACCAATCATAATATTTGGTGGATCACCAATTAATGTTGCTGTTCCTCCGATGTTTGAAAAAATAATTTCAGAAAGTAAATATGGAACAGGATTTACTTTCAAGATGCGCGTAATAGATAAAGTAACTGGAACAACAAGAAGTACGGTTGTAACGTTATCTAAAAATGCGGAGCCAAGCGCGGTAAGTAAGGAAAGTGAAATTAAAATTTTAATTGGATTTCCTTGTGCTCCTTTTGCGGCTTTAATGGCAACGTATTGGAAGACACCTGACTTACTTGTAATGTTTACCAGTATCATCATACCGATGAGTAATGTAATTGTTCCCCATTCAATATGTTTCGTAAAGGCATTGTGTAAGTCAACGACCCCGGCAATTACCATGAATGCTGCACCAAGAAGTGCGATGACAGCGCGGTTAATTTTTTCAGAAATAATAATGGCATATGTAATTAAAAAGACTGCGATAGCGAAATAATACTGCCAGTTTGCGAGTTCTTGCGTTGTTTCGTGCAAAACTCTCATCTCCTTTCATTCACTTTTCTTAGTGTGTCAAAAAATTAACTAGATGAAACACACATAACGTCATTATAAAGTAGAAAAATGGCGGATGTAAATGAAAGGGTTTATTTTGTCATATTTTCTGCATAGGTCATTTTTTCTTATTTTTAAAAATATTTGTGGGCATTTGACATATATATAAGATACATCCAATCTGAATATTTAAAATTGAATCAGCATTCGAGCTTGTTCGTGTAGGAGTGTCAAATAGAAAGGAATGACAAAGATGATAAGGAAGGGATCGTATGGATGAACAACGATTTTTGTTTTTAGACTTTGAGTTTACGATGCCCCAGCATAGAAAAAAGCCAAAAGGTTTTTTCCCAGAAATTATTGAGGTCGGACTCGTTTCAGTTGTTGGTTGTAAGGTGGAAGATACGTATTCATCGCATGTTAGACCGAAAACATTTCCGTCTTTAACGGATCGATGTAAAAAATTTTTAGGAATTAAACAGGAAGTAGTAGACAAAGGAATTTCTTTTCATGAACTTGTTGAGAAACTTGCAGAATATGAAAAGAGTTGTAAACCGACAATTGTAACGTGGGGAAATATGGATATGAAAGTCTTAAAGCATAATTGCGAAATGGCGGGAGTAGAATTTCCATTCTTTGGACAGTGTCGTGATTTATCGCTTGAGTATAAGAAGTTTTTTGGAGAGAGAAATCAAACAGGGCTGTGGAAAGCAATTGAGGCGTATGGAAAAGCAGGAACAGGAAAGCATCATTGTGCGCTTGATGATGCGATGACGACATATAATATTTTTAAGTTAGTAGAAAAAGATAAAGAGTATTTAGTCAAACCAGCACCTCCAACATTAGGGGAACTTGTTGATTTTTCGAAAGTGTTAAAGAAAGTAAGTACACAGTAACGACCAAATTGCAAAATATGTAATTTGGTCGTTTTGTTTTTTAAAGTTTGTAATCTTGCTTCAATTGCTGAAGTGTTTCTAGACTACGCCCCGCAAAAGGTGAATCATCTTCAGAAAATGAATTCATTTGAGTTTCTAATGCTAATTTTAGTGACTCTGTATAATCCGGAATTTCTCCTTCATATTTCTTCACCATTTGCTCTGGAATGTTCGTCTGTTCACGAAAAGCTAAAGCACGTCTTTCGTGGAAGAATGGTACTTCAGCTTGTTTTACATTATGTAAATCCCCTTGCACTGGATGTTTTAAAACAGCTAATACTTTTACGACGTAACTGCCAGGACGGCTATTTGTAATTTCGCCGATGTATTTTCCAGTTTTATAAATACCAGTAACGATTTCACCAATTTCAAATGTTTCTCTCATATTTTTCACCTCAAGTTTATAGTAAGGAAAGTGCGCGAAGGAGTCAAAGAAATCATTCGCTTTCGGAACGCCCCCCTTGAGAATATGACAGGCTTCAATTATAATTTAAGGTAATAAAACAGAAAATTCTGATGTTTATTTTCGCCATAAATTCCTCGATAAGGAGTGTTCTGTATGATGCCTTTATATTTTCCTGAAGATAAAACGGAGTATATTATTCCAGGTATTGTTTGCGTTCTATTTATCATCGGTGCGGTTGCTACGTGGCGTATGTTTATTCGTGTATCAAAACGAGAAGCAGAGCGATTACAGAAAGTAGAAGAAAAGCTTTTAGCTGAAAAGAAACAGTAATTCATTTTTGCATGTTTCCCTCTATGCTCGGACAATCTAAGGGCAGAAAGTATTTTGGAGGGAATTGAATGAAAAGACGGCTTTTTTTCAGTTGTTGTTTATTATTTCTAATGGCGGGTTGTGACCAAGGGAAGCCGAAAGAAATTGATGTAAAATTACATAATGCTTCAGGTGATGAAGTTGGGACTGCAAAAGTAGCGCAGCAAACAAGTGGAGTGAAAATTACGATTAAAGCGGAAGGCTTTACACCAGGATCACACGGGATACATGTACATGAAATTGGAGAATGTAAAGCGCCACGTTTCGAATCATCTGGGAATCATTTTAATCCGGATAATAAAGAACATGGGCTCTTGAATCCGAAAGGTGCGGAAAATGGTGATTTACCGAACGTAGTTGCAGACGGTTCGGGAAAGATTAAAGCAGAAATCGATGCTCCGCATATAACGCTTGAAGAAGGAAAAACGACGATTCATAGAAAAGATGGAGCGTCTATTATTATTACAGAAAACGCTGATGATGGTATGACACAACCAGCAGGTAAATCTGGTGGCCGAATCGCTTGCGGTGTTATTGTTAAAAAAGCGTCGGATATGAAGAAAAAATAGAATCTACCGCGAATGGTAGATTTTGTTCTAAAACCACATGATGGTAAGTGGAATTATATCGATTTACCGAAAAAAGGAGGTTGTCCCAAAATCATTTTGGGATAGCCTCCTTTTTTGTTATGAGAATGTATGGTGTAGTCTGTTTAAAATTTCTTCTAAAACAGATCTAGGACAGCCAATGTTAATTCGGATATGGGCTTCTCCACCTGTTCCGTATTTCTCACCAGGCTCAACGATGATTTTACCTTCCTCTTCAAGCAATGCTGTTCGTTCATCTTGAGAAAGATCCAAGTGGGAACAATCAATCCACAGTAAAAAACTACCTTCTGGTTTAATTACAGAAAGAGCTGGTATGTGATTTTGAATATACTCACAAGCAAATTGAGCGTTATCTTCAACGTACAATCGAATTTCATTTAGCCAATCATTACATTCTGTATAGGCACTTTGCATTGCTGTATAAGCAAATGTATTTAATCCGTGGAATCCTTGTCTATATTGGATAGACATAAAGGCATTACGGAGATTTTCATTCGGAATAATGATGATCGATGCTTGCAATCCAGCGATATTAAATGTTTTGCTCGGAGCCATACAAGTAATAGTGCGTGCTGCTAATTCTTCAGATAAAGAAGCAAACGGTGTATGAGTATGGCCTTTATAAATAATATCGGCGTGAATTTCATCCGCGACAACGGTTACATTATATTGCGTACATAACGTACCGAGTTTTATTAGCTCCTCTTTCGTCCAAATGCGTCCGATAGGATTGTGAGGGCTGCAAAGAAGCATTAGTTTTACACCTTGTTTAAATTGAGTTTCTAGATGCTCGAAGTCTATCTTATATATGCCATTTTGTTTAAATAAGGGACTCTCACATAATTGTCTATTATTTGTTTTGACCATTTCAAAAAATGGTGGATAAATAGGAGGTTGTACGAGTACGGCTTCTCCTTCTTTCGTTATAGCTTGTATGCTCGTACTAAGAGCTGGAACGATACCTGCGCTAAATACAATCCATTCTTTTTGTATTTCCCAATTGTATTGGCTTTTCGTCCAATTACAAATGATATCCCCAATATTTTCAGGAGGAAGTGTATAGCCGAAAATAGGATGTTCTGTGCGTTTTTGCAATGCAGTTTGAATTGGTTTTGGTACTTCAAAGTCCATATCGGCAATCCAAGCGTGGATGAGCTCTTCATTTTTATATGTATCCCATTTTGTACTATGTGTTCCGCGACGATTTACCGTTTTATGAAATAGTTGCATATGTTTGCTCCTTTCTTCTGTCAAACTGTTAAGTTATGAAAATTCTCACTCTTCTTATAGAATAGCTGATATGATACGATAAAGAAAAGCATTAAAAAGTGAAAAGGCGGGAAGTAGATGGGTGCATATGACAAAATGATTGAGGTTGTGAAAAATTGGGATCCGTTTCAAATGGGACCGGAGTTTTATGAAACAGAAGCGAGCGATGTCGTAAACGTCGTAAGTGTGTTTGATGATCCGAAATACATCGCAAAGAAAATTCAACATATATACTTTATGTCTTTTGAAGAAGTACCTGCACTTGAAAAATGCGAAAAATTAGCAGTAGAGTTACTCGTACTAAAAGAAGGCGGAAGTTGTTCATTATAGGCTGTCGGAATTTACGACAGCCTTTTTGTTTATTTTCATTTGTGTGGTTTGATTAAAGCTTCACTTTATCCCGTTTTAACGGGCAGTAAGACTCCCGCCTCAAAACTCGGTTGAAGCAAAGAGGTTAGGTGAGAAATCAAACTGCCCGTAAAAACCCGATTGGTGAAGGCTAATAATCCGTGGGGATAGAACCTCCCACGGATTAAAGCTTCACTTTATTGCGCCGCAAACGCAATAATTTCTTCATAAACATGATCGGGCTTTTCTTCAGGTAGTAAGTGTCCTGTATTTTCATAAGAAATGAAAGTGGAATTAGGTAGGTCTTTATGGAGACGGTGTCCTACATGTACAGGGACGACGCGATCTTTTTCACCCCAAATGAGTAATACTGGGGTTTCGATTTTTTGTAATTCAGTTGAAGATAAGTCACCTTCACGGTCTCTTATCATTCGAGTTAAAGCAGGGAATATACGATCATCATAAAAAGGAGCAGCATAGCCTTCCATCATTTCATTGTCAATTAATGAATGGTCATGAACGACATTCATTAAATTATGAACGATGCCCCTTCGAATAATCCAGTTCTTCACGTATAAGTGGAAGAACGGTAAATAAGAGGAGTACAGTAAAGGGAAGTTTGCGCGTGCTAAATAACTAGAGCTACATAGTAAAATCGTCTTTGAAATTAATTCAGGGCGTAGTCGGTTTACAAAGAGTGAAATTTGTCCGCCCATAGAATGACCAACTAATACAATATTTGAGAGAGATAAATGTTCGATTAAATCGATAATAATAGCTGCTAAATTGTGATAAGAATATTTAAAGAGATGAGATTTATCACTTTTTCCGAATGGTGGTAAATCAAGGGCAATTACTGTACCTTCCTTTGTTAGTAAAGGAATGAGTCGTCGATAGCTAAATGAGGAAGAGAGGAAGCCGTGAACGAGTACGAAAGTAGGTCGTTCTTTTTTAGTATTATGTTCATACAATTCGTAATGAATAGTAGTCCCGCGAGTGGAAAAAGTGAAGTAAGGGCATTTGCATTCATGGTTCATTTTTTGTCACTCCATTGATTTTTGTTCATATCATCTCCCGGCAAGAAACAAAATATGTTAACAAAAAAAGGCAAGATGACATCGTCATCTTGCCTTTTGCGTATTTATCCCGCTATTCGCCGGGCAGTAGACTCCCACCTCAAAATGCGGCGAATGCGAGGAAGTTAGGTGGGAGATAACTGCCCGTAAAAGCCCGATTGATGAGGGCTAATAATCAGTGGGGGATGGACAAAACCCCCACTGATTAAAGTTTCACTTTATAATTACCCACGCACAATATTAGGTGGTGTTTTTCCTTGTAATCCTGCCACTAAATTTTCAGCAGCTGTCATTGCCATTTGCTGCCGAGTTTTTAATGTTGCAGATCCGATGTGCGGTAAAGTTACAACGTTTTGTAATGATAAGAGCGGATTCTCTTTTTGAATCGGCTCTTGTGTAAATGTGTCGATGCCGGCTGCAAATATTTTCTTTTCTGTTAACGCATGAATTAATGCAGTTTCATCTACTGTTTTCCCGCGAGAAGCATTAATGAAAATTGCTGTTTCTTTCATTAGTGAAAATTCCTTTTCACCGATAAGATGATACGTTTCATCTGTTAATGGAGTAAGAAGAATAATAAAATCAGATTGCTTGATTAGAGTTTGTAAATCACAATATGTAGCATCAAATTTTTGCTCAGCTTCTTCTTTACGGCGACGGTTATAGTAAAGGACATTCATATCAAATCCGAATTTCGCTCGTTTTGCGACAGCTTCTCCAATTCGTCCCATTCCGATAATACCGATCGTACTATGATGTACATCTAGTCCGAAGTGTTCTTTTCCGATTTCAGCGTTCCATTCACCATTTTTTACATAGGAATTGAGTTCGCAAACACGGCGACCAGCAGATAACATAAGAGCGAAAACAAGATCGGCTACTGTATCATCTAACACATATGGAGTATTCGTTCCGATAACATTTTGTTTTTTCATCGCTTTTAAATCAAAGTTATCATGGCCAACAGAAATGTTACTTACTACTTTTAAATTAGGAGCAGCCTGCAATAATTCTTCATTTATAGCAGATCCGAAATTTAATAACCCATCTTTATCTTTTATTTTTTCCAATAGAACATCACGAGGTACTTTCTCGTTTTGATCCCATTTTTCAAAATCACAGTGTTCTGATAAATAGTTTTCTACAAATGTTGGAACTGGTTCGGCAATATATACTTTTGGTTTCACGGTTCCATCCCCTTTCCTCTTTCCCCGGATGGGTGTGTGCTAATAATCAGCGGGTATGAACCCTACCACTGATTAAAGTTTCACTTTACCCCGCTATTAACGGGCAGTAAGACGCCCACCTCAAAAAACGGCTGAAACAAAGAGGTTAGGTGGGAGATTAACTGCCCGTAAAAGCCCGATTGGTGAAGGCTAATAATCAGTGGGGATGAACCCTCCCATTGATTATTAGCCTTCACTTTATTTTGACATAATTCTCAAAAAAAATCTTCTTTTCAAACTGGAAAGAGTATTTGTATAATTTAGACACAAACTAAAAGGAAGGATGATTTATATGGTGACAGAGAAAGAATTGGAATTATTAGCTTGTCTTGAAAAGAATAGTCGTTTATCTGTAGATACATTAGCGAAGTTGTTAAATATAGAAGTAGAAGAAGCGAAAAAAATGGTTGCGAAATTAGAAAGTGAAAAGATTATCGTGGACTATGTAACACATATCGATTGGACAAAAGTGAAAGAACATACTGGTTTAACGGCGATGATTGATGTGAAAGTTACACCGAAGCGTGGTGTGGGTTTTGATGCAGTAGCTGAACAAATTTATCGCTATTCAGAAGTGAAATCCGTTTATTTAATGTCTGGGACATATGGACCTTTCTATTACATTAGAAGGGAAGACGATGGGAGAAGTAGCAATGTTTGTTTCTGAGAAATTAGCAACAATTGAATCTGTCGTTTCAACGACAACTCATTTTATTTTGAAGAAGTATAAACATGAGGGGATTATTTATGAAAAGACAGATGATGATAAGAGAATTGTGGTGACACCGTGAAGCAATTTGAACTATCTAGATTAGCAGAATCTTTACAACCGTCCGGTATACGAAAGTTTTTTGATTTAGCGGCAAGTATGAAAGGTGTTATTTCACTTGGAGTGGGAGAGCCGGACTTTGTTACACCTTGGAATGTAAGGCAAGCATGTATTCGTTCTTTAGAACAAGGATATACGTCATATACAGCAAATGCAGGATTATTGGAGCTCCGTCAAGAAATAGCAAAGTATCTAAAAAAACAATTTGCAGTATCTTATGATCCGAATGATGAAATCATTGTTACAGTTGGAGCGAGTCAAGCGCTAGATGTAGCGATGCGTGCTATTGTAAACCCTGATGATGAAATACTTATTATTGAACCAAGTTTCGTTTCGTATGCACCACTTGTTACGTTAGCGGGCGGGGTCCCAGTTCCAGTAGTGACTTCATTAGAAGATGAATTTAAAGTACAGCCAAATCAAATTGAAGCAGCTATTACAACGAAAACAAAGGCAATATTACTTTGTTCTCCCAATAACCCAACAGGCGCAATGTTAAATAAATCCGAATTAGAAAAGCTAGCAGTTATTGTTGAGAAGTATAATTTAATCGTGTTATCTGATGAAATTTATGCAGAGCTCGTATACGACGAAGCATATACGAGTTTCGCGAGTATTAAAAATATGCGTGACCATACAATTTTAATTTCAGGGTTTTCAAAAGGATTTGCGATGACGGGATGGCGTCTTGGGATGATTGCAGCCCCTGTGCAATTTTCAGAATTAATTCTCAAAATCCACCAGTATTCAATGATGTGTGCACCGACGATGTCTCAATTTGCAGCACTTGAAGCATTACGCGGGGGAAATGATGAAGTAATTCGAATGAGAGATAGCTATAAAAAACGTCGTAACTTTATGACGACATCTTTCAATGAAATGGGCTTAACATGTCATGTGCCAGGCGGGGCATTTTATGTCTTCCCTTCTATAGCTTCAACCGGACTATCTTCAGCAGAATTTGCAGAACAATTATTATTAGAAGAAAAAGTGGCTGTTGTTCCTGGAAATGTGTTTGGCGGGAGTGGTGAAGGATTTATTCGTTGTTCATATGCAACATCGCTTGAGCAACTTATGGAAGCAATGAAGAGAATGGAACGGTTCATAGAGAATAAAAAAAGGACAAAACACAATACGTTTTGTCCATAAAAAGGGGGGGAATACTAGAAAGCCATGTGTTAGTATTCTATCCTAATATTGGAGAATTATACGTATTACAGGAAATTTTTTCATGAATTTTGAATGAGTTCTATCAAAGTGGTATAATTTACTAATATAAGGTGGGAGTATCCTCGGTGTTTTACTTAGGATACTTACTCACTAATCGGATATTTAACAATAAATACATCTGCTTTGCTATTTACAATTGTAGAGAAAATGGTAAACGTATGGGAGTGTTTCACATGTCAGAACAATATACAACGGGAGTGGTTGTAACAGGGAAAGTAACTGGAATTCAAGATTACGGTGCATTTGTAGCTTTGGATGCAGAAACACAAGGACTTGTGCATATATCTGAAATCACAAATGGGTATGTAAAAGACATTCATGACTTTTTAAAGGTCGGAGATACAGTAGAAGTAAAAGTACTTTCAATTGATGAAGAACACAGAAAAATGAGTTTATCGTTAAAAGCGGCGAAAAGAAAGCAAGGACGAATTCTTATACCGAATCCATCTGAGAACGGATTTAATACGCTGCGAGAAAAGCTAGCAGAATGGATTGAAGAGTCGGAGGTAATAAAGTAAAAGAGGAACGCATATGAGCGTTCCTCTTTTACTGTGACTTATGATATATATATTTGCAAATATGATTGCATGCAATCATATTCGTATGTCGGAGGCGAAAAAGACATACTGACTATTGAATTTCATGTGTTTCTGGGTGAGTACCAAGATTCTCGGATGGTTTAAATAGTAAGCCGAGGTTGATAAGCCCAGAAATACCAACGATGCCGTAAATAATACGTGCAAGAGCTGAGTTTTGTCCACCGAAAATGGCTGCTACTAAGTCAAACTGGAAGAACCCGATCAGTCCCCAGTTAACAGCGCCGATTACAGTGAAGACTAATGCGATACGTTGCAAGGTACTCATGAAAAGTCCCCCCTTAATGTGAAGCGTGAGCAAGCAAGGAGTTAATAAGAAAATTTAACTCCTTTATAGAATGGTATAGTTTTGTTGTTTTTATACATGAAAAATGTACGAAAAAAGGATGTATATACATCTATACCGAAAAATGCGAATTTTTATGCAAAAAATGAACTTTTTCTAAAAAATAAATAATGGTTACGTTTACAATTGGTGAATCGCTTGATTTACAACTTTAGTTTCGCTAAAGTGAATACAGAAATACATATACATAATTGGAGGGAAAAAGATGAGTACACATGTAACGTTCGACTATTCTAAAGCGTTATCCTTCATCGGTGAAAATGAACTAACTTATTTACGTGATGCAGTAAAAGTAACACATCATGCAATCCACGAAAAAACTGGAGCTGGGAACGATTTCCTTGGGTGGGTAGAGCTTCCGCTTCAATATGATAAAGAAGAATTTTCTCGCATTCAAAAATGCGCAGAAAAAATTAAAAATGACTCTGACATTTTACTTGTTGTAGGTATTGGTGGTTCTTACCTAGGAGCACGCGCAGCAATCGAAATGTTAAACCATTCTTTCTATAACACGCTTTCTAAAGAACAACGTAAAACTCCACAAGTGCTATTTGTTGGACAAAACATTAGCTCCACTTACATGAAAGATTTAATGGACGTACTAGAAGGTAAAGACTTTTCTATTAACGTTATTTCCAAATCAGGTACAACAACAGAGCCTGCAATCGCATTCCGTATTTTCCGTAAATTATTAGAAGAAAAGTATGGAAAAGAAGAAGCTCGCAAACGTATTTATGCAACTACAGATAAAGCGCGTGGTGCATTAAAAACATTAGCTGACAATGAAGGTTACGAAACATTTGTAATTCCAGATGATGTTGGCGGTCGTTTCTCTGTATTAACACCAGTAGGATTATTACCAATCGCAGTAAGTGGCCTAAACATTGAAGAGATGATGAACGGTGCAGCTGCTGGTCATAATGACTTCGCGAAATCAGAACTTGAAGAAAACCCAGCTTACCAATACGCAGTAGTTCGTAATGCCCTATACAATAAAGGGAAAACAATTGAAATGCTTGTTAACTATGAGCCAGCACTTCACTACTTCTCTGAGTGGTGGAAACAGTTGTTTGGTGAAAGTGAAGGAAAAGATCAAAAAGGTATTTTCCCATCTTCAGCAAACTTCTCAACTGACTTACACTCATTAGGTCAATACATTCAAGAAGGTCGTCGTGACCTATTCGAAACAGTTCTTAAAGTAGGTACATCTACACACGAACTAAAAATCGAATTAGACGACAACGATTTAGATGGATTAAACTACCTTGCTGGTGAAACGATAGACTTCGTAAACACAAAAGCATACGAAGGTACATTACTTGCACATAGCGATGGCGGAGTACCGAACTTAATCGTAAACATTCCAGAACTAAACGAGTACACATTCGGTTACCTTGTATACTTCTTCGAAAAAGCATGTGCGATGAGCGGCTACCTATTAGGCGTAAATCCATTTGACCAACCAGGAGTAGAAGCGTACAAGAAAAATATGTTTGCTCTACTTGGAAAACCAGGATTTGAAGAGTTAAAAGCAGAATTAGAAGAGCGTTTAAAATAATAAAAAGCGATCGGGTCTCCGATCGCTTTTTATTATTTTATTGAAAGGTACATCGGTATATTCAAACTAGAATGGGTATGCTAAAGGAAAAGTCTAGGAGGGATGGGCTTGATTCCGATTCAATCAAAATTAGAAGGATGTACATATGCGTTATATAAGTTAGAAGAGGTTATGAAACCACTTGGATATAGTATTGGCGGCAATTGGGATTATGCTAAAGGATGCTTTGATTATAAAATCGACGAAGAAGAAGGGTATCAATTTTTACGCGTACCATTTACAGCGGTGGATGGGGAACTAGATGTGCCTGGTGTAATAGTCCGTCTTGAAACACCGTATATTCTTTCGCACGTATATCAAGACGAACTAGATGATAATGTTAATGCTTTAACAGCTGGAACGAGTGGATTGGATCAATTTGCGGAGCCGCAAGATCCAGATGGAGATGTGAAAAGAAAGTATGTCAATATTGGTAAAGTATTGGTACAAGAACTAGAAAATCATTTTTTTAATGGTGAATAACGATGAGTATGTCGCTTTCTATGAGAATGAAAGAATGAACTGGATTGATCATATATTGTTCGTCGCGCTTTACACCTAGTAAGAGAATGTTTTGTTTTAAAAGAGTATAGCTACAATTTGCAAAGGATTGTCCGGTGCAGGACGGGGAAATCTCCATCAGTTGTAATTTGTTATCAGAGATTTCATCGTAAAGTGAGAATAGTACACCTGAAATGGAAGGGAATAAAAGAGAAGCGGTAAATACATAGCTCGTTAATTTATTTCCTTCTATAATTTCTGATACGCCAGCTCTCATTGCATTTTGGATTTGTTCAGAAGTAAGAAGTTCAGCGATGCAGTGAATGTTTGGATTAAGTCCTTTTGCAGTTAAAATATTTAAAATGGACTGTGTATCTGCTAAGCTTTCGTTCTTCTCTTTATCTGATGTTATTAATATAGTGTGAGCTGTTGTAATGTTAGCTTTTAATAAAGTTTGATCGTGATGCGGACAACCTTTTATAAATTCTAAATGATGAAATGGCTTTGGAAGTAAAGAAAGTGTTTCATCAATTAAAACGATATCAAGGTTCGGTTGTAATATGTGCATTTGTTTTACAACATGTTTTGCGCGTTCATTCCAGCCAACGATAATCATATGACCATTAGAGGTAGCAGCTTCTTCTCCTTTAATTTTCATATATTGTTTATTAATCATATCGGTAGCGAATAGAACCATATAATAAGAACAAAATCCCGTTCCTAATAAAATGATGCCTATCCCGATAATTTTTCCTATCGTTGTATGGGGGGCGAAATCGCCGTATCCAACGGTGAAAATGGTAACGATTGACCACCAAATCCCGTCGAACCATGTGGTGAAGTGATCTGGCTCTAATATATGTATAAGAAAGCCGGAGAAAGCAGTAAGTACAATAATAAAACAAATTAAACGAAAAATAATGGAATCACGAAATGTATCTACTAAATTCGGACGGGATTTCAAGTTCCTATTCCTCCTTACGTTTCAGGACTACATTCATTGTTACCATTATAGAAAAAAGAAAAACTCTCTAATTAAAAAGAGAGTTCGTTTCATAATTAATACATACTTTCAACTTCAGTTTGTTGAACACTTTCAAGATGTTGGAGGGCATAGTAAACATCGGCAGTATGTCTTTTTTGATCGATAGACAATTTAAGATGTAAGTAGTGAGCGCCGCTTTCTAATGTTTTAAGCTTCATATTTTTAACCTTTATATCCATTTCTTTTATTTCTTCAATTACAATGGGGATATTGTCCATATTTCGTACAACAAGTTTCACTGCGATATCACGTTGGCGAAATGATCTAGGACCGACGAATTTCATCGTTAAGGGTATAAGTTCTACACTAATCATAAGGAAACACATTCCAAAAGTAGCCTCGATATAGAAACCAGCTCCAACGGCAATGCCAATACCAGAAGCACCCCAAATCATAGCGGCGGTCGTTAATCCCGCAATACTATCGTTTCCTCTGCGTAAAATTACACCGGCACCTAAAAAACCGATTCCTGATACAATTTGAGCGGCAAGTCGAAGTGGATCCATATTCATATGATCGGTATGTGGTAAGTTGTAAGCAGCTTTAATAGAAACAATCGTCAGGAGGCAACTAATTATAGAAATAACTAAACACGTTTTTAAACCGAGTGGTTTACGTTTTAATTCGCGCTCTAAACCGATGGCGAATCCTAAAATAGCCGAGAGACCTAGTTTTATTAATAAGTCGGTGTAGTCCATGTATATTCCTCCTTGTATGATATGGTATATGAATAAAACGTTTATATAGAAAGAAACGCTTTTTGGCAGAGTGACTTTATATAGAATATATGTAGGAATTACTTAGAAATGAAAGAGATATTTCGTTTAAGTATATGATATTAAAAAAGAAATGTAGTTGGTTTGAAAAAAGTTTTCAAAAGGTGTTGCATTTCATTTTTTCACATGATATATTAATAACCGTCGCTGATGCGGAAACGCAGAAAACGACAAAAAAGAAATTGAAAAACTTAGTTGACATCGAAAAACGAAGATGTTAACATAAGGAAGTCGCAAATGAGCGACTAAGTAGTTCTTTGAAAACT
>NZ_JBALMG010000008.1:0-29975 GCF_036963225.1 Bacillus sp. JJ783
ATTTATATGCTTAAAAGAAACAAAAAAAGGAATATTTACCTATTTATAGAAAAATTACATTTAAGTATAAAAAATTACAGAAAGAAGGGATATTGTGAGAAACAGTAAAAAAATTATTTCTTCGTTACTCGGTTTATTGTTATTTGCTACAGTATTACCATCTTCTATCAAGGCATATACACATAATGGTTCAAAGATTTCTAATCCAAATAATGCCTATTATTGGATTCATGGTGAGTTTAGTAAATACGGGTTAAAAGGTGAGGTTTTAAGGGGCATCACTGCTTGGAATCCTTCCTCAAAAATTCAATTTACTAAAGAATCCAGTCTCCCAGGGGGAGCAAATGTCAAAATTGAATATGTAGATAGATATAATGGAGATACTTATGGGATTTTTCGCGGTAGCGGTAATGTCACTCTTTTTAAAAAATGGCGTGTAGAATTAGACTCAGCAAGACGTAAAGAAACTGCAGTTCATGAAGTAGGCCATGCTCTCGGTTTAGGGCACACTCAAAAAAGTAATGACAGTATTTCTGTAATGCGACAGTATGAGTTTAATTATAAAGATTATCCACAATCAGATGATTGGGCTGGAATTAATGCAAGATATTAAAAGGGGGCATTATACAGATGAAAAAATCACTGAGGTTCTTATCGATAATCATAGTATTAAGCTTCATCACATTTTTATTTATAGGAAATCCCTTTGTTGAATCTAAGTCAAAAGAGATCACATTCGATGCAAAAACTGACGGCTTCAACAATTTGGAAGAACTAGAAAATAATTCACCAATTATAGTTCGTGGAATAAAAACAGATGAAAAAGAAACAGAAATTTATAGATCAGAAGTTGATGGCGAAGTAAATGGAGGTTTCACTTTATCTGGTTTCAAAGTGAATAACGTATATAAAAATAGTCAACAGGATACTAATATATTAGTGGGCAAAGAAATTCAAATAACCGAAAATGCTTATTATGATAAACAAACTAATACAGCTTACAATATCAACGGTTACACAAACATGGTTAAAGAAAAAGAATACCTATTATTCTTAATACCAGTAGATGATGGCAAATATGCAACTCGTGCCGTTACATTTGGAAAGGTACCTTTATATACACAGAAGACAACCATCAATAAATCCTCTACACTTTCGGAAGATCATGTTCAAAATGATGGTGTTATTGAAAGTATTTTCAAAGACGCACGAGAAAAATATAAAGATTAATACTAAAAGCTTTCCAAGTTAAATAGAAAAGAGGCTGCCAGTTATGACAGTCTCTTTTCTATTTAGAAGAATAAATGCAAGAAATCTTCTGTTGTAATATTACCGAAGTAACGCGCGATATCTACGCCTTCTAAAGCTACAGTGAATGTATCTTTATCAAATTGTACGCCTGTTAGACGTTCTTCAATGTCATGAACATCTAGTGATCCGAAGAAATCACCGTAAATTTTACATTCTGTTACTGTTCCTTTTTTCACTTCAAGACGAACATCAACTTGTCCAACTGGGAAGCGGTGTGAATGTTGTAAGTTGAACTTCGGAGATTTCCCGTAGTTCCAGTCCCAATTACGGTAGCGCTCTTCAGAAAGTTTATGGATTTCTTTCCAATCCGCTTCTGTTAATTCGTACGTTGGAATTTCTGTTTCCCCTTCGAAAATTGTTTCTAGAAGCAGTTGTCTAAACTCTTCTGTCGTCATTTTTTCGTTTAAGAACTCTGTAATATTCGCAACGCGGCTACGGATTGATTTAATTCCTTTTGATTGAATCTTATCCATTTTCACTTTTAGTGCTGATACAACGTGATCGATTTCAGAGTCAAATAGTAACGTACCGTGACTAAACATACGACCTTTCGTTGAGAACTGCGCGTTACCTGAAATTTTTCTACCTTCAGCTAAAATGTCGTTACGACCACTTAGCTCTGCATTTACACCTAGTTTACCAAGCGCTTTCGTTACAGGTTCTGTGAATTTTTTAAAGTTACTGAAACTATCTCCATCATCTTTCGTAATAAAGCTGAAGTTTAAGTTTCCTAAATCATGATATACTGCGCCCCCGCCTGATAAACGACGAACGACGTGAATGCCTTTTTCTTTTACGTAATCTGCATTAATTTCTTCCACTGTGTTTTGGTTTTTACCAATGATAATCGAAGGCTCATTAATGTAGAACAGTAAATATGTTTCGTTAATATCTAAATTTTTAACACAATATTCTTCAATCGCTAAGTTTATCGTAGGATCTGTAATCCCTTTATTATCAATAAATAACATCGTATCACCTCATGAATTCCAAACGTAACCACTATGCGCAAGCGTAATATGGCCACTGAAAATTTGTTTTGCTTCTGTTACTAAATCAGATGGATTGCCTGTATGCGGTAAGTGCGTTAATAAAAGTTCTTTTACATTCGCAGTTTTCGCAATACTTGCTACTTCTGTACTATTCATATGCCCTGCTTTTGCAGCCTCTTGATGTGCATACATATTACACTCACAAATGAAAAGATCCGCATCTTTTGTGAACGGAATAAATTCAGGAATATAACTTGAATCCGCACTGTATACAATTACTTCATCGCCAGCTGTAATACGCATCGCAAAGCATGTAACAGGATGAACAGTTTTTAAGAATGAAATGGAGAACGGTCCAATTTGAAGTGTTTCTTCTGGATTGTACGCGATTCCTTTCGTATGCGGTTCATGAGTTAAAGAATGGAATCCATTCTCATCAAACGAATGACCGTATATTGGTAACTCCGGTAGTTGTCCTTTTGTCACACTCGTAATTAATCTTGCATATTGCAATACCCCAATATCTGCAACATGATCGTGATGATAGTGCGACAATACAACTGCATCTATATCAGATGGTGTTATATATTTTTGAAGCTGTGCTAGTACACCACTACCACAGTCTACAAGTAAACGAAAACCATCGTGTTCAAACAAATACCCCGACGTTGCTTCTCCCGCTTCTGGAAAGCCGCCCCAAAAGCCGACAACAGTCATTTTCATATGTATCCATCCTTTCTAAAACCGAGTAGGAATGCCGTTTTTCTCCGTACTTGAGAAAGTTTTTTACTTACATCCTACATTGTTAACTATAATCCATTTCCTAAACTTTTTCATTAATTTTCATTTTTGTTATAAAACAGTTGTTGACTTTTGTTTTTTGTACTAATACAATGATAGTAAGAAATGGAAATGGAGGGATTGACATGATTGATCAACCAATGGAGTTTTTCCGAAATTTACCGACGAAAACTTGTGCACACTGCGGGAAGGAAATTGATGAGCAACACGAAGCATACCATAACAAATGTGACGATTGCGTTCACGAAGAATAGTAGTTTGTGAACATAAAAAAACCTAGCAGACATAGTCTACTAGGCTAATAACATCGTATCCTTCATCGTTGAACCTTTCACCAAGAGCTCCAGTTCAAACTCATACAATTCTTTTTGTCGATAATTTTTCGTATGGATTTTATCCATCATTAAGTCCACAACTTTTCGGGCCATCTCGTCGATTGGCTGTTCAATTGTCGTAATACCTGGCTCTGTAATCTGCGCTAAAATTTGATTATCAAAACCGATCACAGCGAGATCTTCTGGAATACTCCAATCATGGCGTTTCGCCTCTGAGATAATTCCAGCTGCAACCTCGTCGCCTCCTGCCAAAATCGCGGTAGGATTTTTTTTGTCCTTTAATACTTCATGGAATATTCGTTTTCCATCATCCCAAGAGAAAGCGTTTTCAAGAAAATCAATCGCTTCCACTTCTCTACTCTTTTCAGTAATAGCGCGTAAAAAGCCCATTTTTCGCTGTTGGCTCACTACTTTCGTTTCGTTACCACGGCAAAAAATAAGATTACGATATCCTTGTTCTAATACATGATTGGCAGCTATGTATGCTCCCTGTGCATGATCAAATTTCACTGTTGGAACATTTGCTTCCTCAATATATTCATTACATAACACGATTGGACCGTGTTGCAAGTATGGCTCCACATTCTCCCATGGATTTTCTAGTGAACATAGAATAATCCCATCTACTTGTTTCGTAGATAATAATTGTAAATACTCCATCTCTTTTTCCGGTAAATATCTTGTTTGACAAATAATCAGTTTATATTTATGTTCAGAAGCAGCAATCTCGATTGCTTCAATAAATCTACTAAAAAAAGGATTTGTAATCCTTGGAACAAGCACCGCAATTGTTTCTGTTTTTTGTTTACGAAGCCTTCTCGCCGCAGAATTAGGAACGAAGCCTAAATGCTTCATTGCTAATTGAACCCTTTTCTTCTTCTCATCTGAAACATATGGATGATTATTGATCACCCTAGAAACCGTTGTCCTTGATAACCCCGCTAATTTCGCCACGTCCTCGATAGTCGACACGAAATTTTCCCCCTTTGCATGAAAACGTTTTCTTATCCTGATTATATAGTATATTATTGGAAACTGCAATATAGGTTCTTATGATTTTACTATATTAATATTATACATAGGGAAAAGTCTGTTAATAGCAGGGAATTACACACTACTTTTAGAATTTCACAATAAGAATATTTATAAAATAAAGGATGATATTTCATGAATCGGACGGATCGTTTATTAGCTATATTAATTGAATTACAAAGAAAACAAACCGTTACAGCACAAAGCTTAGCTGAAAAATTTGAGACAAGTATACGCACTATTTATCGAGATATGGATGCACTTAGTGAATCTGGCGTCCCGCTTTTCGCAATGCCTGGTCACGGTTATTCATTAATGGATGGTTATTTCTTACCACCCATTCAACTTACGCCTGAAGAGGCTGTTACTCTTTTATTAGGCGGTGATTATATTGAGAAAACTTTCAATTCTTCTTTTTCTGTACATGCGCAATCGGCAAAAGAGAAACTTGAGGTTGTCCTCTCTACTGATCAAAAAAATAAAGTTGAAGAGCTGCGAGGAACTTTCCGTTTCCTTTCTCCTATATTTTCTCATCAGCAACCCGAGCGAGAACAACTAGAAAACCAACTTTTCTTATTGCAAGAATCTATTCAAAAAGAACAAGCTATCTCTTTTTCTTATCGTAAACCAAGAGAAACTACAAAAATAAATCGGACCGTTCATCCTTACGGTTTAGTCAATATTTCAGGAATTTGGTACATCGTTGCTCATTGCTTACTGCGAAAACAAATACGTAATTTTCGTTTAGACCGTATGGATACATTACAGCAAGAACAAGAATTCTTTACAAAACCGAAGGACTTTTCTTTACAAGACTATCAACCTGAAAACAATCGTACTGTTACGATTCATTTATTATTTCCATCCCATATTGCACATAAAATTATTGAATCACGATACTTTTTTATAGATTCATACGAGCATCAGGATAATGGTTTTCATGTCTTTTTGAAATCAAGAAATATTGATGAAGTCTTTCAATGGATATTAAGCTGGGGTAGGCAAGTGCAAGTACTAGAGCCAAAAATTCTTTCTGAGAAAATATATGATGAAGTAAAAAAAATGTTAAAACTTTAATTTTTTATTTTACTACTGACATAATGTTGTCAGTATCCCTTCTTTATTGTAGGTATTAACAAATACATTTTCATAAAAAGGAGCTAATAATATGAACAGTACCGTTATGTTAGAGAAATTTGAAAGTTTAGCAACGTATTACATAGAGGAATTAGAAAAGTACTCTCTTGAACAATTTAAGACAAAACCTTCTGCTGAAGAATGGTCTCTCGGTCAAATGTATAATCATTTACTTTCGGCCACATATATGCAGTTAAATGCAATCGAGAAATGTAAAACTGAAACACCATTTGTAGCTAACAACAAAACGGATATGGGTGAAAAAGTATATGAAATGGGTGCTTTCCCTCCTATACAAATAAAAATACCTAATCGCCCTGGATACACACCTGAAAATCCATCGTGCAAAGAAGAGCTACAGGAGCGTTTTCTAAAATTAATTACAGCTGTAAAAAACATTGAGCCAACACTTACTTCTATTCCTAATGATTGTAAAGTAGAGCACCCTGGACTTGGTTACTTAAATGCGGCAGAGTGGTTCCAGCTCATTTCTATGCATTTTGCACACCATCTTCGTCAGAAAGATCGGCTAGAGCTTAAGGTTTGCTAAGTGTAAACACTTCTACTAAAAAGAGACTCCCAATATGCAATATTGGGAGTCTTTTCAATTTCGATACAACATTCATACATCCAAATGAAAGAAATGTATACAATGAATCCAATCTTAACAGGTGCAAAACAACTATTACAGAACGACGAAGTTATTATATCTACTTCAAAGTGTTTACTTACTGGCTATATGATTACGCAAAACGTCCCTTATCCGGGCATGTTACTTGCTACTAATAGAAGGTTTCTCTTTTTTAGCCAATATAAAAAGCCATCAATACGTCGTCTCCATATGATCCATCTTCATATTTAATTTGCTTTCTTTGTCTTCCTTCTTCTACAAAGCCAGTACGTTTATACACTTTAATTGCCCTATCATTAATAGAAACTACACCTAAGCAAATTTTCTCTAAACCTTTCTGCCCTTTAGCCCAACTAATAAGAAATTCAATTAGCTTCGTACCAATGCCTTGATTACAGTACGCCTCTCTAATCCCCATTCCCATTGTACCTGCATGTCGTAGGCGTTCTAGTTCATATCGATTGAAAAGTAAAAATCCAACCACCTTACTATCTACTTCATAAACTATATAAAGATTACCTTTTTCATTACTTTTCCGTATCTTTTCTCTTTCTAAATCAATATCATTTGGTAATTTATTTGGAGATACTATAAAAAACTTTGTAGTAGTTTCCGATAATACAATTGCTTTTCTAATATCCATAATTGATTCTGCATCAACCTCTTTGGCTAATCGTATCACCAAATCACCTCTTACCTTTTTCTTAAAAGACTAATACTGAATCTATCAAACTAAGGAATCTCCAAAACTCTCAATATGCAACATTACATATTGAGAATCTTTTCACTTTTGATATAATATTCTTACATCTATATAAAAGGAATGTATACAATGAATCCAATTTTAACAGCTGCAAAACAACTATTACATAAAGGCGAAGTTATTGTCTCTACTTTAAAATGTTCACTTACTGACTATATTAATACGCATAAAGTCCCGTATCCAGGCATGTTATTTGCTACTAACAGAAGACTTCTCTTTTTGGGCCAATATAAAAATACATTGATTGCCGAATTTGAGTATGAAAAAATTCTATCTATAGAAACGAAGAGAAGAATCTTTGATAAAAAAATAATATTTTACTATGAAGATGAATATATAACGTTGGGATACATTACAAGTTCAAATATTGAAGAGTTCATAGACTTACTACAAAGAAAATGCACGACTAGCGCGGACTCATAATCAGTGGAATCCCCCCGCTGATTCATTATTTTAATTCCTCCCACTTCGTCCATACTTCTCTCCCATTTATACGATACACATTATCCTCTCGATCCATAAACCCATGCACGATAAACTCTCGTCTAATCGTACAAAAATCATCATGATATTGTTTTATGAATGTATTAATTTCTTTTTCTGTATATTGATTTTCAGCGTTTAACTTGCTAATCAAATGCTCTAACAATACTAACTTTTTCTTTTTTTGACCTGGAATCGATTTTAAACAATCCTCTTTATCGAAAAAATTACGAATGGTCGTATCACGAAATTTCATTTGGCTTTCGGTCATTTTATTTTCCTCCTTATTATTTATCCTTTTCCTTGTCTTTTTCACCGAAAAGGTCCAGTGCATACCCTACGCTTATAAGGAAATAGTAGAATCCAAGAAATGCTAACGTATCTTTTACGCTAGTATGTTCTTCTTTGCGAAATAAAATAGGTGATATGGTGAAAACGAGGAAATAGACGCATGGATATAGTATGAAATAATAGTTGAATTTTTTTCTCATAGCTCCTCCTCTTTCTGTATATGATTCTATTCAAATCTTTGTAATCCCTTTTTTAATATTCCCCTCTCCTTTAAGTAGGTCTACAGGAATTTTTAAATAAAAGTGATATGTTCTATCCAATGATCTTTCACATATATTTACATGGATGAATTACAAGTCAAGGGGGAATATGAATGCGGTGGATTTATTATGATCCTTTGTTTGAAGTAGATCAAGTCGTTCCATCTGTTAGAACTTCTTCGCCATGGGCTGGGCATAACAAGTTTGCTTACGATCTCGTTACATTTTTCAAACCTAATACACTAGTAGAATTAGGAACATATTATGGATCTTCCTTCTACAGTTTTTGTCAGGCTGTTAAAGATGAACAACTCCCGACACAATGTACTGCAATTGATACTTGGCAAGGAGATCCACACGGTGGTTACTATGGAGAAAATGTATTCGAAACCGTAACAAATGTGCTGGACACGTGTTATCCAGGAATCGGAAAAACGATTCGTTCTACATTTGATGATGCTTTAAATCAATTTGAAGATGAAAGCATCGATTTATTACATATCGATGGGTTTCATACGTTTGAGGCGGTCTCACACGATTATGTTACATGGTTACCAAAACTTAAAAAGAACGGTATTATTTTATTTCATGATATAGCCGTCTTCGAAAATGGGTTTGGTGTACATCTATTATGGGATACTTTAAAAGCACAATACCCTCATCTAGAATTTTCACATTCGTACGGTTTAGGCGTCCTCTTCCCAAAAGGACATGAAGAAAAATTTGAAAATGTGCTCACTAAAAATAAAGAACTACAGCAAAAGTATGGAGGATAAACCTCTAATTAAAATAAGATAAATAAAAAAGCACCATTTCGGTGCTTTTTTATTTACGCTTCAAATGATTGATTTTCAGCAATGTTTCTAAACTGGCGCTTATGCATCCAAGTTAATGAAGCAATTGTTCCAAGTGATAATACAGCGATAAAGATCATGAGTATCCCTATATTTTGCCACATAAAGTTAAAATCACCGCTTGATACGACTGCTTTAAACCCTGATACAGAGTATGTCATCGGTAGCCAAGCATTAAAGGGTTGTAAGTACTTCGGAATCAACTCTAGCGGGAATGTTCCAGCACTAGTTGTAAGCTGCATAATTAATGTTAAGATCGCAATGAAACGGCCCGCATCACCGAATGCTGTTACTAAACATTGAATTAATGCAATGAATGCTAAACTTGTAATAATGCTAAAGAGTATGAAGTATGGGATGCTTTGCACTTCTACACCTAATCCGAATAGTAATATGACATCTGCTACTATTGCTTGAATAATACCGACTGATAATAAAACACCAAACTTACTAATAAACCAGCTGAATCCTGATTTCGGAACACCTACTGTATCGCGTAATGGGTATACGATAGATAATAGTAATGCCCCAACGAATAAACCGAGCGATAAGAAATACGGTGTAAATCCTGTTCCGTAGTTTGGAACTTCCGCTATTTTCTCCACCTTCACTTTTACAGGACTTGCAAACATATCATACGTTTTATCCGTTCCTTTTACTTCTCCTGTCTTTTCTGCACCTTCACCAAGTTTCTCAGCAAGTTCACCTGACCCATCATTTACTTTTACGAGTCCGTCTGTCACTTTTCCTGAGCCGTCTGTTAGTTTATTTACTCCGTCGATTAGCTGGGTTGAGCCAGTTGCCATGTTATTTAGACCACCATTTAGAGTACCTAAGCCAGTTGTTACTTTACCCGAGCCATCTGCTAATTGATTTACGCCACCTATTATTTTGTTTGTTCCTACAGATAATGTACCTAAGCCGCCTGTCACTTGGCTTGAACCATCTGCTAATTGATTTACGCCACCTGCCATTTGATTTGCTCCTGCAGATAATGTGTCTAAGCCACCTGTTACTTTACTCGAGCCATCTGCTAATTGATTTATCCCAGCAATTAATTGACCAGATTCGTTTTTAAATGTATTTGCGCCTTCTTTAGCAGTATTTAACTTCTCACCAAATCCGTGGAATTTTTCAACAAATCCTTTTTGTGCACTGGCTAATTCCTCAATACCACTCGTTAAAGATTGCAATTTCTCTGTATTCGGTAGTTTGTTTTGCGCATCACTTGTTGTTTGATTTATTGCACCTTTTAATTGTTTTACTTCTTCATTTAATTTATTTGTTCCACCTGCTACTCCAATAGCTTTTTGCTGAACTGTCGCTGTACTTTTTGCCGCATTTGTTATATATGGTTGTAACTGCTCTTGATATTCTTTTGGTAAACTCTCGATTTGCTTTTGCAAATTCGCTACATCTTGTGCTGCATTTTTCGCATCTCCTGCTGTTGATTGAGTAAATTCATTTAACTGATTTACATTTTCTCCAGCACCATCTATTTTCTGATTTACCGTATTTAATATAGTAGGAACTTTCGACTGCATTTCCTCTAAGCCTGCAACAGAATTTTTCACTGTACTATTTAACTCTTGCAAACCCTTTTCAATTTTTTGAGAGGCTCCCTCTAATTGACTTTGTCCGCCAACAAGTTGTTCCATACCATTTGATAATTCATTCGTTCCTGTTTTTAATTCACCTGTTTTACTTACTAATGTATTCAAACCTGCTGTTACTTTCTGAGACCCATCTTGTAATTTCCCTATACCTGTCTGCATCTCACCTGTTTTACTATTTAATTCATTTAAACCATCTGTTACTTTTCCAGACCCATCTTGTAATTTCCCTATACCAGTTTGTATTTCACCCGTTTTGCTATTTAATGTATTTAAACCATCTGTTACTTTTCCGGACCCATCTTGCAATTTATT
Source organism: Bacillus sp. JJ783 (assembly GCF_036963225.1). NCBI lineage: Bacteria > Bacillati > Bacillota > Bacilli > Caryophanales > Bacillaceae > Bacillus > Bacillus sp. JJ783. Next base: position 10,819 of record NZ_JBALMG010000008.1, read on the forward strand.
AGATCCATCTGCTAATTTCTGAACTCCATCTTTCATCTCTCCAGATTTCCCTTGAAGTGTATGGAGTCCATCCGTCACTTTACTTGATCCATCATGCAACTCACTAGCTCCATCATGTAACTTATTTGCTCCGTCCGCTCCATCTGCTAATCCTTTTGATACGTCTTTAATGGAATCAAACATTTTCTCTGCATATGTTTTCGTTAACGTGCTTGATACTTCACCTTTAATTTTTTCAATGGCTGTTCCGCCGATTTGTGAAGATAAGAAGTTTAAACTTTCATTTGGAATATATTCTAAGTTTAATGGTTTCGGATCGTCTTGTAATAACGTTGTAGCGTTACTTGAGAAGTCATCTGGGATACGTACTAACATGTAATACTTTCTGCCTTCCATTCCCTCTTTCGCTTCTTTTTCACTTACAAATTCCCATTTAAAACTTTTATTATCTTTTAAGTTATCAATGAGCCCTTTCCCGACCTCAATTGGTTTTCCATCAAGTTCTGCACCTTTATCTAAATTGACTACCGCAACTGGCAAGTCATCTAGCTGTTCATACGGATCCCAAAAGGCCCATAAAAACATACCCGCATATAAAATCGGTACAAATAAAACCGCAATGATTGGGATTAATATTTTTTTACTTTTTATAATCTCTGCAAATTCTTTACTAAGCAACTTATGCCATTTCATAATTTATCCCCCTTTTCAAAAATGACCAAAATGTCTATTTAGTCATTTTCAACCAAATAAAAAGGCTATATCTGTTCATACATATGCCTTATCCCCGAATTTATACTATGCACATTTTCAACTACTTGATTATACTATTTAACCACCCTCCTTATACATTTGACCAATTTGTTCAATTAGTCATTTTTTATAATATTAAAAGGATTATCTTAATTTGACAATCCTTTTAGTAAATAAAGTTCGAATAATTCCGAGATCTTTTCTTTTTCTAACGGTTCATGATTTTTTTCCCAATCAAAAATAAGCGATACGTATAGGCGAAGCATAATAAATGCTGTAATTTCTGGATCACATTTGCTAATCTCACCTTTTTCAATCGCAATCTCTAAATAAGATTGGATGACAGAAATGATTTCCACATCTACTTGTTGCATCACTTCTTGTACTTCTTTCGTTCCCATATCACGCTCTTCTTGAATTAGTTTAATCATGAGCTGATGTTCTTTTCTAAATTCTAATATGCTATATAATGCTCTATGTACATTTTCAAAAAATGAAATATCTGAACGAATTGCGTCTTTTGCGACTTGCTTCATTTCTGTAATTAAATTAGAAATAATTTCGCCAAATAGTTCTTCTTTATTTTTGAAAAAAGTATAAATTGTTCCTTTTCCTACATTCGCTAACTTCGCAACTTGATCCATCGTCGTCGCCTTATAACCGAATGCTGAAAAAGACTTTGTTGCAGCTTCAATAATAGAACGTTTTCGATCCATCGCCACATCATCACCTCCAAAAATGACCAATCGGACAATATAGTCAATTAGTACATCTTTGATATTACCACACGCTTACATTCTATACAAGTTCTCTTTTTTAGTTATTCCCAGTTTAAAAAAATTCCAGTCAATGTATATAATACTGTCATAGTGTATCAGAAAAAAAGGGGAAAGGAAAAGATGTTCTTCAGATATAATTTTTATGAACACCTTTTTCTTATTTCAGCGTAGAAAGCGCGATTTTGTCTAAACTTGAATTCCATATGTCCTCTCTTTTCCTTTCACTCTGACAATCTTCTTCTACAGTTAAACCTTACTTCACAACAACAAAATTCCCCTTTTTCTAATAATCAAATAAAAAAACAAGAAAATCTTTACAATTAATAGTAATATAGAAAATAGACAAGTTCATCAAAATAGTGGAGGCTTTTTCAGTCATGATGCGTGCGCTTCGTTTAAATATAAAGCAAGCTTTTTGTAATCGTGTTTCTTTAATTATTATGTTTAGTGGATTGGTTCTTATTTGTATTTATCATTATTATTATGTAATTCGTTATGTTGGAGACGGGACAGATGCGTTTGTAACAACAGCTTTTAAATGGATTGGATTTCGCGACAATGAAATGGATGTTTATTTATTATTAATGCCAGTTATTGCGAGTTTCCCCTTTAGTACAAGTTACAACTCGGATAAGTCAGATGGCTTTAAACCGTTTGTAAGTAAAGAAATTTCGTTATTCCCTTATTCAGTAACGAAATATATCGTTACATTTTTTTGCGGAGGACTTCTTTATACGTTTCCATTCATTTTATCGTTATTATTTTGTAAATTAACTATTCCAGACGGAGAACCGACGGCTGGTTCAGGCATCATAAATGATAATGGGATGTTCGCAAACTTATATTACGATTCTCCCCTCACTTACATTACTGTATATATCGGAATTAATTTTTTATTTGCAGGTTTAATGGCTCTTTTAGGACTTGCTGCATCTGCGTGGTCACAAAAGGACTATATGGCAATTCTATTTCCATTTGCAGTTGCCTCCATTCCTTACGTCCTGCTAAATACAATATTCCCTACAATAGGCGGAGCACCTTTTCATTTATATGACCCAAAGCAACCGTTACATGGCATGTCACCGTACATATTAACGATGCAATGTGCCTTCTTCTTCTTCGTTAGCCTATGTATGTATATAAAAGGCGTACAGCGAGATAGAAAAAGGTACAAAAGAAGACTACAAAGAAGAGATCGATGTAGAAAAGCGTTTCAAGCATAAAAACCTAATTTCCTCATGTCTTCTTGGAAATTAGGTTTTTTTATTCATTTACGGCGTACCAGCCAATCCCCATAAAATAACAACCGCTGCAAAATAAATTGCTTTAATACCTACTACTAAACATAATGAAATAATTGCATATTTACTTAATTCTCTTCTTGCGCCTATTAAAGTAAAAATAACTGCCAAACTAAATGTTATATAAGAACTTGCTGTATTTATTAGGTTATACGTAATATCTAAATTCTGTGTAAGTCCTGTTATCTCGGCTATAAACTGAATCATGACGATACTACTAAAAAAGATTGCGATTTGATTCATTAATTTCCCACTTGTTAGCGCTTGCATCTTTAGCCCCTCTTCCGAAAACTAAATATTCAATTAATTTTATCACCATATTATAAAAAAAGGAATTCTATCTTCATAATTATATGACGATGCAAAAACAAAAAAGAACGCTTAGATACCTAAGCGTTCCCCTACTTTAAGAAGCTTTCTTCAAATCAATTTGAGCAAGTACTGGATCGTGGTCACTTACACGTCCATGTTCCTTCATAATGTTTGAGTTTAAGTGTACTGGGTCTATAATTGTGTGTGGTGCGATGTTATTTGTTACTAAAATATGATCTAACACTTGTGCGTTACCTTCATGAATGTACGTGTAACGATTCTCTTTCGGCACTGTGTTTAACATATCTTTTAATATCGTTCCCTCTAGTGCTTCTAAAGGTTTAGAGAATTCAAAGTCATTCATATCACCTAATACAACAACTGGTGCATTCGTATTCTTTTTCTGAATATCTTGTACGAAATGATTCACTTCTTGTGCTAATTGAACTCGTTTTTCTTCACTCTTTAATACGAGCGGCTGTACTTTTCCGAATGGCGTTGCATCTCCTATTTTTGAGTTTAAGTGATTTGCAACGACAACAACGTTTTGTCCTTGGAACGTAAATTCTGCCGCTAACGGTTTACGTGTACTTTCAAATAATGAATTTTCATCTCCAATACGAACAACATTTTTATCAAGTAACTTCGGTACTGCTGCTAATTTCACGCGTGATGGGTTATAGAAGAAACCGACGCGAATATTTGCTCCTGGTGCTCCTCCGTCTTGATTGTTGTTTGGAGCGATTTCTACATACTCATACTTCGGACCACGAATTTCTACCACTGCATCAATGATACGTTTTGCGCTTAATGAAGCATCTGTTGTACCGTCATTAATCGATCCGTTATTATCTTGCATTTCCTCTACACCGATAATATCAGGCATTTTCAAGTTATATTTAATAGAATAAGCTAACGCTTTTACCTTTTCATCTGTTGTTTCTTTTTTGTTCGCTGAGAAGTTTTCAATATTATATGTAGCAACTGTTAACTTATCAAGACGCGGCTGAATATTTGCCCCTACTTGCTTAAACCCACCGTCCACTACAGATGGTAATTCCGTTACTGGCGAAATGCGGTACGAACCGTAGTCATATCCTACTACGCCTGTTATATTACCAGTGAACGTATCTCCTACTTTCGCGACATAATCACGAGATACTTTTACAGAAAGACGCTCTGGGTTTAATTGCTCTTTATCTAATAGCGGTGTGCCATACTTCGTTATAACTTTATCCCCACCATTTTCTACTGTTACATATAAATTCCCGTTTTTCTGAGGAGCAATAATTTTTGGCGTTGGCATCGTAACGCGCATGCCTTCTACACTCTCATAAAAATCAATTGCATCTTCATTTGGATCAAATAAACCGAATGCATCATTATCGATAATTTGATCAGGGATTTTCACACCGTTTTCTCCAAGTACAACCGGTGCTGGTAAAGGTTGATCTTTTGCGATTACAGCAACGCGGCTCGCCTTAATTTCAGTCGTCATTAAGTCTGTTTCAAATCGTTCTGCATATCCAGGCCCAACATATTCTTCTACTTCTCCATCAACTTGGACAAGGTCTCCTACTGCTACATTCGCATCTTTTTTGTATACGTACATACCTTCTGAAGTAGCTGGATCATTATCTGGCTGATTATCTTCTATATAAAAACCATTTTTATCAAGCGCTGTTACAACGCCTTCCACATTGTTTACTTTCTTCCCATTGTAAGGAGAAATATGTGATTTCCCTTGAATATCATGAATACGAACTGGTTCATTGTTTACGATAATAAATGAAAATGTTGAAACTGCTGAAGAAGTAAGCCCTTCTTTTTCTGCGATTGCTTTCACTACACTATTTTCATTCACTACAATTTGTCCGTTATAACGAACGCTTTTATTTGTAGGATTAGAGCCATCCAACGTATAGTAGATTGTTGCTCCTTCTGTATTCGTTGTTAATGTTACCGCTGTCCCTTTTGCAACTTCCCCGCCATTTGGTGATGCCACTACATCGCTAACACGGTTTTGTCCTTCTCCTTGAAACTTATGAGCTGTTACTGATTTTAAACCTGGGCTACTAAAATATAATTCAAGCGTCCCTGTCAAGCTAACTTTCTTCCCGATATTTTCAGGATGGTCTTTCACGTTTACAGCCGTCCTCACATCACCTTTTGGTAATTGAACAGGCATGATCTTGTCTGGATTCGTTTCATTTGGCGAATCGGCAATTGCCACATTCGTGTCGTCAAACTTAGCCGGATCTTTCGTGTATTTAGAAGGACTTTGCGTATACCCAACGATATATCCTTCCACTATCCCCTTCGTTTTCCCTTGCTGCTTAAATACTTGAATTGCTTTTTCTACTGACATAGAAGTAGTTTCTTCCGCCTTCGCTAAAGTTCCAGTAAATGAAAGCAATAGCAAGAATGATATAAAAACACTTAACAATTTCTTCATAGCCATTTTCCTCTCCCTAATTCATATTTTCTCAGCATTTCTATCATATCAAATGATTCGTTATATAGAACTATATTTCGACAACTTTTACACAAAATTCATCTAATTTACAAGTTTTCAAACTATAATACAAAATAATAATTTTACAGCTTCTACGAATGCGCTCTATAATGTTAGAGAGAGAAAACAGAAAATACCGAAATTTTTATCAGCATGTAAAATGTATTCATTTGAATTGGAGTTGATTGGATGGAAGTACAAACAGAAACATACCGTGCAGCTATGAATGGAACATTAGAACGGCATTTTTCAGATATGATTGCTGTTATACCAACTAGAATTACAATTGATCAGCTAAAACAGCGGCTAGAAACTCTCTCTACTAAAGTTGATGAATTAAAAATTGTTTATAGTGATGAGACAAGCCTTATTGTTGAGTTACATATGGATGAAAAAGTCATACCGTATGAACTGCATATTGATGAAACGAATGATCCAGAAGAATATAAAATGTACAATAGACAAGATTCCACAATAATAGACCGTACTTTTGAAGATGCGGCTTTCGGCACTGAAATTTTCACTCGTACGCTATTTGTAGGCGATGTACTCAGCTGCTTTTTCCAGCAGGTACAATTTTTATGGCACCTCGCACCAGATTTGTTATTTGTAATTGATTCAAGTGCAGCAATGAAAGTAATATCTAGAAACTATATTGAATATCACGTTGAAAATGAGTTGTTACCTGACATTCCTGACTTATACGTTATTCATTCCGTTTATGAAGACGATACAGAAGACGAGCCCACACAATATTGGTTTCATACACACGGCCTTTTAAGAGCAGGCGTAACAGAAATAGAATTAATTATTCCAAATCGTATTTCTTCCTACTACGGCATTGGCGATCTTTTTCAAACATTTGCTAATAATGCCGTTGAGAATGGCCAAGTCCCAATGAATGAGCCTATCGTTATCGCACATAGTCAGCAAGGTTCCATACATACAGTAGCTGTTCCGTGGGAAAAAGGTTTGTCTTATATTGGACGTAAAACGAGTATGGATCAATTATCTTCAATTGAAGATGAAGAAGTGAAATTACAACCAATAGATGCACAAAACGTATTCCTTGGCGGGATGGATGCCCGAGATGAGTACCATCAATCTCCATCTGTTCTCTTGTTCCAATATAATACTTCCGGAGAATATATAGAAAGCTTTTTCAAAGAACATGAAGAAGCTACAGGGCTCATGTTCTATAAAACAAATAGTGAAACGGCTCGTATGGCTTATAATGCAAAAAATACTTTCGGGTATTTCAGCAACATTTTTCAAATTGAACAATCAAATGAAGATTTCCGTTTCCTCGCTAAGTTTGGTGTCTCTTACGAAGAAGGAAAAAGTGAACATATGTGGTTTGAAATGCAAGACCTTACGGAAGATCTCATTCAAGGAATACTCATTAATGAACCGTATTTTATCGAAGAGATGCATGAAGGGAACTCTTATCATTTAGATTTTGACAACTTAACAGAGTGGGTTATTTATGCGGGAGATGCCGTTATAAAGCCAAATAACTTATATATGTTTATTGGTTAATAAGTATTTCATATAATAAGCAAAACGCCTTCAATATAATTAAAGGCGTTTTGCTTGAACTATTTTAATGTGCGACTAATTCGGTTTCCATTTCTTTCTCTAAATGAGATAACACACGTTTCACCGCTAACTCACCTTGCTCAATACAAGCCGGAAGACCAGAACCAGCGTAAGAACTACCTGCCAAATACACACCTGGCAACTCATTCTCCATAAATGTTGTGAGCTTTTTCATTCGCTCTTTATGGCCAACTGTATATTGAGGCATCGCTTCTTTCCAGCGGCTTACAATTGTAAACTCTGGATCCTCTGTAATATCCATTGTCTTTTGTAAGTCCTCTAATACAAGCTGCACAATTTCTTCGTCAGTTTGTTCAACAATCGCTTCATCACCAGGTCGTCCAACGTAACAACGAAGAAGTGCCTTTCCTTCTGGCGTTGTATGCGGCCATTTTTTATGTGTCCACGTACACGCTGTAATCGTGTAATCACTATTTCTTGATACGACAAATCCCGTACCATCAATATCACGCTGAATTGCAGACTTCGGGAAAGCAAGTGCCACGTTTGCAACTGATGTAGACGGAATGTTACGGAAGAAACGAAACTGCTTGTACTGCGCAAACATAGACGGCAATATTTTATGCGGTACTGTAACTACAATCGCGTCTGCTTCCATTTCTTTTCCGTTACTAAGAGTAATCGTATAACTATCACCAAGTTTTGCAACTTTTTCAATACGAGTTCCCTTCATTACCATACCATTAGGAATCTTCACTTCAAGAGATTCTACTATAGATTCTAAACCGTTTTTCACAGTTTTAAAGATTCCCTTTTTCAATTCAGCCTTCTCTTGCTTTGGAGCGAGCGTACGCATACCGAGTGAAATGCTACGATGCTCCTGTTCAATTTGATAAATTTGAGGGAATGTTGACATTAAACTCATTTCATCAATATCCCCTGCATAAATACCAGATAATAATGGCTCAATTAAATTTTCAACAACTTCATTTCCAAGGCGATGCCTGAAAAACTGCCCGAGTGATTGGTCAGATACTGGCTTTGATCTAGGCATTAACAGATCAAAACCAGCTCTTAGTTTACCAATTGGGGAGAACAATCCGGAAAATAGAAACGGCGTAATTTGCGTTGGAATTCCCATCATTGAACCGCTCGGCATTTTATGTAACCGATTGTTTACGAGAACGAACGATTGACCGGTCGCATTATTTACAAGTTCAGCATCAAGTCCTAATTCTTTCACTAATTTAGCTGCGCTCTTTTTTCTTGCTAAGAAAGAATCAGGACCGCGTTCAATTGTAAATCCATCTTTTTGAACGGTTTGAATTTTCCCGCCAAGTTTACCGGACGCTTCTATAAGCAATGCATCTATCGGCAAGTTTTTTTCACGAATTTCTTTTTGTAAGTTATACATTGTTGTTAATCCTGTGATGCCACCGCCGATGATCACAACTTTTTTCCTCAAGTAAGCTCCCCCTTTCTACTTACATTACAGATTCTTTTTTCTTTAATACAACATCTGCTAAACAGTCGATAAATACGTCCGATGCGTTTGGCATTTCTGGACGATAATATTTCGCGCCAATTTCATCCGTTACAACTTTACACTCAAAGTCATTGTCATATAAAACTTCTAAATGTTCCGCAACAAATCCAACTGGTGCATATACGAATGAACTGTAGCCGTACTTTTCATTTAGTTCTCTCGTTAAATCTTGTACATCTGGACCAATCCAAGGATCTGGCGTGTTGCCTGCACTTTGCCAACCTACTGCATAATTCGCTACTTCAGCGCCCCTTGCAATATAATCAGCTGTTTCATTTAATTGATCTGGATATGGATCGCCGAGTGCGATAATTTTCTCTGGTAAGCTATGAGCCGATACGATTAACACAGCTTTTTCACGTTCTGCTTCTGACATACCGTTATATATACCTTTCACTGCATCTACCCAATACTGAATAAATTTCGGTTCTTTATACCAGCTATCAATGCCGTGAATTGTTAAGTTTCCAAGTTTTTCTGCTTCTTCTTGCGCTCGTCCTACATACGACTTCACGCTAAAAGTAGAATAGTGAGGGGCAAGAACGAGTGCAATTGCATCTTCTATTCCATCTTTATGCATAGCTTGTACTGCATCTTCAATGAACGGTTCAATATGTTTTAAACCAAGATACATGTGGTACTCTACTTCATCTTGCATTTCATTTAAACGCGTCTCTAACTTTTTAGCTTGCTCTAATGTAATAGTAGCTAAAGGAGAAATACCACCAATTGCACGGTAACGCTCTGTTAAATCTTCTAGCATTTCAGGACTTGGCTTTCTTCCTCTGCGAATATGTGTATAGTAACGTTCAATATCTTCTTCTTTATACGGCGTTCCGTATGCCATTACAAGCAAACCAATTTTCTTTTTCATACAGACAATCTCCTTTACTTCGCTAACTGTTCTTTAGAGTACTCATGAATAAATGTAGTTAAACGTTTTAATGTATCTGGATTTACTTCTGGGAATACGCCGTGACCTAAGTTAAATACGTAACCTGGCTGCTTCATCCCTTGATCTAAAATACCTTTTACATGTTCTTCAATAACAGACCAAGGTGCTAATAAGAATGAAGGGTCCATATTTCCTTGTACCGCCTTATGAACACCACGCGTGCGTGCTTCTTCAATTGATAAGCGCCAATCTAAACCGACTACATCAAGAGGTAAGTCATGCCATTCATTCACTAAGTGTCCTGCCCCAACGCCGTGCATAATCATTGGAACACCCATCGTGCGAACTTCTGCAAAAATACGTTCCATTGCTGGTTTAATAAATATGCGGTAATCCGCTACATTTACTGTTCCAACCCAAGAATCGAAAATTTGAACCGCTTTTGCTCCTGCATTAATTTGCGCTTTTAAATATGTAATAACCATATTTGCAAGCTTATCCATTAAAGCGAACCAAGCTTTCGGCTCTGCATACATGAACGCTTTCGTATTATGATAGTTACGAGAAGGACCGCCTTCAATCATATAGCTCGCTAACGTAAATGGAGCTCCTGAAAAACCGATTAACGGTACATCTAACATTTCTGTCGTTAATAAACGAATTGTATCTAATATGTAAGGTACATCATCTTCTGGATTGATTTCCCCTAATTTTTCTACGTCTTGTAAAGAACGGATTGGATTATCGATAACTGGACCAATACCAGATTTAATTTCCACATCAACACCAATTGCAGGTAGTGGTGACATAATATCTTTATAAAGAATTGCTGCGTCTACGTTATATTGATCAACTGGCAACTTTGTAACGTAAGCGCACAACTCTGGATTATGTGTAATTTCAAATAAAGAATATTTCTCTTTTATCTTTCTATATTCCGGCTGTGAACGACCTGCTTGACGCATATACCATGCTGGTACATACTCTGTACGTTCCCCCCTACATGCTTTTAAAAATGTCTCATTTATAGTTCTTACCAAGACCCTAGCTCCCTTCCTTACCAATGCTTTTTCTTTAAATATGCTCTATTCCGATATTTATCTTTTTTTACTATACAGCTTGTAAAAACAAAATGCATAACATTATGTACGTTGTTCATTAAATTGACACAAACATTCGTAAAACCGCTTACTATTTTCACAACATTCTTATTATAACACAGAGAAAAACTATGGTTTAGCTACTTTTGACTTTTCTCCTTCACGGTTCGTTTGTGTGTTATATGGTACAATGTAAAAACTTGGTTTTGAGAATATATTTATAAACTTTTCCTCATATTTCCCTGTTCCTTTTACCGTTCCAACGTGAGTATGAATTCCTTTTTCAACTTTATAAATCCGGTACATAATTCTCTCATCAGGAAGCGGCGTCCAGCTTAGTTTCATCGCAAATAAACCGAAAGGACTAAATGCTAGTTTTGCTTCCACGTTTTGAATCTTATCTAAACGAATTGGCAGTCCAATTGTTTCAACACCTTTTGGCCTATGAAAACTCGCTTTATCTTGTATATTTGCTTTCGTTAAAATCTTTTTAAATAACATCGTTGCAGATGCATTTCCATCTTGTAATTGATGCTCTTTATCGGTGCGGTCATAGCCAATCCAAACTGCACCTACTAAATTCGGTGTATATCCAACAAACCACATATCGCGCGCACCATGATCATCATTCGGCAGTGAAGTTGTGCCTGTTTTTCCAGCTAAAGCTCCATTATATACGCCAGCTTTCGCCGTACCTTCTTTCACAACTCCTTCAAGCATCTTTGTCATATACCATGCCGTTTGCTTTGAAAAGACTTTCGTTTCAGCTTTTGATGATTCTCCAATGACTGCCCCGTGTCTATTTAACACTTTATCAATAACGTGCGGTTCGATAATATTCCCGTTTGCTAAAAAAGAGCGGTACATTTTAACAAGATCAAATGGAGAAACGCCGTTTTTTAGCCCGCCAAGTGCTGTGCTTAAACCTGAGTCCGAAATATGAACATTCCCTTTCTCTAAATATTGCTTTCCCTCATCTACCCCTAATTCATTTAATAAAGATACAGCTGGCACGTTTGCTGATTCTAATACCGCATCGTACATCGTCATCTCTTTCGTATACTCATGATTATAATTTCGAGGTTCATAGCCTTCAAACGAACTTTTTTCATTCGTTAATAAAGAATATGGATTATATTTCTTCGTCTCAAGTGCTGGTCCATATACGATAAGTGGCTTTAAAACAGAACCCGGCTGCCTTTTTGCAAAAACACGATTAAGCCCTCTCGGAACATACTCTCTTCCACCAATCGCAGCTTTAATTCCGCCAGTCTGATTATCCATTAATAAAAATGCACCTTGCGCCCCGTTTTCTTTACCAGGGAAATTTCTCGCATCTTGAAACTGGTTATATGCTACCTTTTGAACTTTTTCATCCATTGGTACGACAAACGTATATCCTCCGCGCAGTACTTCTTGATGCGATAAACCGTATAAACGCGCTGCTTCATCTATAACCATATCGATATACGGCATATATGCAAGTTCACGTTCATCTGCATTTTTATAAAGAGCGATTGTTTTCCCTTGGTAACGAACACTATCTTCCGCTGTTAAATAGCCTTGTTTATGCATAAGTGACAAAACAAGATCACGGCGCTCTTTACTCTTCTCAGGAGATAAGTACGGTGAATAGCCATTTGGCGCTTTCGGAAGTCCTGCAAGCATCGCCCCCTCTTCCACTGTTAAATCCTCTACATTTTTATTAAAATACAATTTAGCCGCCGCTTGAATACCATATGCCCCATGACCGAAATAAATATGGTTCATATACATTTCAAGAATTTGCTGCTTCGTATATTTTTGCTCTAATTGAAGAGAAATTGCGACCTCTTTCAATTTACGCGTAAATGTTTTTTCGCGAGTTAAAAAGACATTTTTAGCTAGTTGCTGCGTAATTGTACTACCGCCTTCTACCTTCTCTCCAGCTAACGTGTCTTTATAAAGCGCCCGAAATATAGAAGGATAATCAATTCCTTGATGCTCATAAAAACGAGAATCTTCCACAGCAATAAATGCTTGCTGCACATACTTTGGAATTTCTTCGATCGGCACGAGCTCTCTATTTTCTACATATAACTTCGTAATTTCTTTTCCTTTCTGGTCAACGATACGTGATGAAGAGTGGAAAACAAGCTGCTTTTCATCCATCATATAGCCACCAGCTAACACAATAAGTTTATAAAGTACAATCGCTACTACAAACGTTGCTACCCCGCCTAATAAAGTCCACTTTGCTTTCTTCATACATCGGCCTTCTTTCCAAATGATGGTACATTTATTATTTGAAAAAGAAGTATCTTTATGTATATAATCTTCGAAGTTTTTCACAAGAGTTGATATAATAGAGACAAACTATAAAGGGGGCATTAAAATGAAGGCTATTATTTCATACGAAACACCTCTAGAACAAGCTCATTTCACTGCAAAAAATAACGAAAAAGATATGTTTTATAAAGAAAATACTGAAGAATCTGTAGAATCTGTAGAATCCACACTTCAATATGACGTATTAGACGCTGTTGGAGAATTTAAAGGACAACCTGGCTACATCGTTTGTAACAACATTTCTGTAACAGACGAAGGTCGCCCTGTATTTGAAAACCGCTTTAAAAACCGCGCAGGTCTTATCGAAAACGAACCTGGTTTCCAGGCAATCCGCGTTCTTCGCCCATTAAGTAATGATACATACGTCATTTTAACGATGTGGGAAACAGAGCAAAACTTTAAAGACTGGACAGAATCACGTTCATTCGAAAACGCTCATAAAAAACGCCCTGCACAAGCAGAAGGACAAGGACAGACACAAGCGCATCCACATGCAGAACAGCAAAAAAGCATTTTCTCTCGCCCGTCATTCGTGACTACTTTTGATGTGTTAGTTTAGGTTTCTGAGTTCTGAGCCTCCGGTATGTGAAATTATATCAGCGATTTTTTGAATATATCGACTTATCGACAAATGACGACACAAAAAAGGAAACACCATTACACACTGGTGTTTCCTTTTTCTTTGTACCAATTATATATGCGAAGCGCGTCTTCTTTTCGCATATGCTTCACTTCATAACCATGTCCCGCTACCGATACGGCAGCTGTACATAACTTGTCTTTCTTTTGAAAATGCGACTGATTATATCCTACTACTTGAACATGCCTTCTTCGCATGATCCCTGTATATTTCGCAAGGCCTCGGTACACCATTACTAACTGATTTTCTCGTATCATATATCCACCACTTTTATATCTAGCGTATGCAAGTAACGTAAATACAATAAATAGCGGTATAAGAACGAACAACGCAGTATGCTGTTCAAAATATATACTCGCACCGGCGATCGGCATTGCGAGCACAGCACTTGTAATCCAGCCCATTACGACATAACGACGCAATGCAGCCTTCGGTAAATGAACGATTTCCTCTTCTACTTCATACGGCAACTGTAAATATGTAAGTAACTGCTGCACATCTTTCTTCTTCATAAAAGGGTGTAACATCACTTCATTCCCGGCGGATTCTATACTTTGAATCACTTCCACTTCGACAGAACAATAACCGAAAGGCTGGCGGAGAATTCCTTCTTTCACAGTAATCGCTTGAATTCGGTGTAATTTTAAAACAAACTCTTTCTTATCAAATAACCCTTGAACGATGCGAATTTCATTTCCTTTTCGCTCTATTTTAAAGTTCGCATATTTTAGCGCATAGCCAGCTGTCGAAACGACCCACGAAACCACCATTAAAATCGCGGCCATAACGATTAATTCATATACACCGTTATCCATCACATACGCTTCCACTTTATTTATGAGCCATTTTGGAAGAAACTCATTAAACTCTGTGTAAAGGATTACTAACATAGAAAACACTAAACCAAATCGGCCAGATGTAATAGATGCGAATAAAATTTCTTTCGCTGTTAACTGATAAACTGTCTTACTCTCTTCTTCTGCGGGCGCCTCTTCACTCAAAACGCTGCTCTCTTTATGTAATAAAGCAATCAGTTCCTGCGCTTTATCTTCTCTAATACCAGCTAACATCACTTCTGGCTCACTACCGCCGCCCGCTACTTCTATGTTTAATTTTGTAAGTCCAAGCATTTGATAAATGATATTAGAAGATGTACTAATGTTTTGCACACGGTCTTTATTTAAATAACTTTCCTTCTTCACAAAAACACCGTGTTTTATATGTAAAATATTATTCTCAATCCAGTACACTTTGAAATACCATTTTACAGCTGAAAAGATCGCCATAATGAATATAATAAACAAGATGAAAAGATAAAATAAATACCAGGGTTTCACTTGTTCTTCAGGTTTAAACATAACAAGGATAATAAGTGGAAATAAACTAGAAATCCTAATACCTAATAATATCGTAATCGGATGTTGCCTCTTATACATCCTCATCACTCACTTTCGCAAGCTCTCCAATTTGTCTTTTCAACTGCTCTGCTTCTTCTTTCGTTAAGCCTGGAATACTATGAGAAATTGCCGCTGTTGAAATATGTAATTCTGCTAAATTATACTTTCTCATAATCGGTCCTTGCTCAATCGTTACGTGCTGCACACGAATCATCGGAATAAGCACGCGTTTTACAACGAACATTCCCTTTTGAATCTCAATCTCTTCTTCATTTAATCCGTAACTATAATAACGTTGACGTAAATTTGGAAATACAAAATAGTCGAGTGGTATGTATATAACCGCTCCTGTCACTAACAATCCAAACAACCAACCCCACCAATTAAAATTAATCATAAAAAAGAAATACGCTATTACGACTGCTAGTATAACCGCTGCCCCAATTAAAGCATGAATCCTCCACACTTTTAGCATATTAGAATGAATCTCCCTTTCTAACGGCTGCATCTCATCACTCCAATTATATGAATTTATTAATTATATATTAGTTGTTATATACAGTTTTGTAAAATTATAGTTCCTTGCATCGTGTCGAGCATTTCTTTAAAATTCCCTTCATTAATTGAATACACCTGAAACTGAATATAATCTAGTTCATTCGTATTAGGACGAGCATATGGCAAAATGTTAAATTTAGAAGCAGATCTTCCTAACATATCTGTAACCATAAGAGCAACATCTATATACTCAAAATCTATACGGAATGCTACCGCTTCTCCCGTAAATTCATAATCTTTAATCGCGTCATAAGACTTATTCGCACTAATCAGCATCACTTTTAATAGTTGGTTTAAATTTTCTGGTTTGAAATTAATCATTTATACAACTCCTTTTCTTAATAAAACACTATGAAAATAGTGTAATCTTTTACTTTCATAGCTTCACACATTCATTATATTAAAAATAAAGCTAGTTTTTTATAATTTTTTTGATATAATTACTTACGGGAAAAGGGAAGACATTTATCTTCCCTTGTGTTTTTATTTGCATCTAGTACTTTTGCTAGATGCTTTTTTTATGCTAAAAAGGTATCCTCCAATAAGAAGGATACCTTTTTACTTTCATTATCTCTGTTTTGTTGCTGTTAAAATCCCACTGCCTAGTACACTTGCGATTTATAACTATCTAAAGTTACAGATTAATAGTAGATCCAGAAAAATAACTTTACATTTTGTAGAATAATTTTTCTATGTCATATCTCCGTTACATCGTACTACTTCACTTTCTACCTGTGTTGTTCCACAATCGCACCCTATTCTGGAATAAGCTAATGAATATTTTTCTCATTCTATCATTTTTCACTTTACTAGGGACCCGAAAATCAACATATTATTTGAAACTTGGAGCGAAGATAAAAGAAGTACAAGATCGTTTAGGCCACTCAATGTGAAGACAACGATGGATATCTATGCTCATGTTGCTTTTAGTAACAATTAAAAGACCAGAACATCTAATAATAGACGTTCTGGTCTTTTTGCCATCATTAATTTAGTAATCTTGCCCACCATATGGATTAGCAGAAATGCTTCTATTTTCTGAGTCATATTCATCACAATACCAACCATCTACATCAGCAAAATGTAGCGTTTCGTCTCCACAATTTTCACAATATGCTTCAATATTATTTTCCATAATTTCACACGCTCTTATTAGAAATTAGAAATTATAATTTAAAAATGGTAACTTTACACTAGTGTCTACTTCTCCTGTATACAACTCTACAAATGCATTTGAAGTTTCATGCGGTATATAGATTGTTGTGACTTTCTCGTCAATATGTACGTAAGCAATTACTTCCATGTATTCATCACAGTCTTTCATAGGTACAAAGGTTAGACAAGGAGATACCCCTAAAGGTACTTCTTTCTTATCTATAAATTCCTTACACATGACAGTCTTCTCTACTTGATATGTAGTTATATGTACATTGTCTACTTCTGTTATTTTTACATTAGTCGGTATCTCTATCCCTAATAGATTACACCAACTGTTTAAGATGGACTTTTTCTCTGTACTTAATATAATTTCACCTTCACCATTTAAAACAAAAAGAGACTCCTTTTGGTCTCTCCCTACTTTTACCTGTTTCATCTCAATCATATCGCATACCCCTTTGTGAGATATTAGTTGAAGTATTGTTTCAGTAACTCACTACCTGTTTTAAGTCTTGTATAATATTGCCCATCTTTCTTCTCGAATTCACCGTTGTTAGCAAATTCTTTCTTTACACTTTCTAAGTTTGATGAATCAATAATACCAAACACATCGCCTATTTCAAAGTTACCTTCTTCATTTATACACTCTTCTAATAAGTAGTGTTTGTCTTCTTCTAAAGGAACTATCTTACCTTTTGTAATCGAATACAGATTTTTTGTTTCCTCTACCTGTACCGTAATAAAAATCCAACCAACTCTTACAATGGTACATGGCGTTAACCCCTCAAATGTAAGTGCAACTACTTTTTGGTCTTTCTTGAATTTCCCCATCCTTGATACCCCTTTTAAATAGATTTATTTCTCCTAAAGTCTACTATTTTATAGCGTAACCATAGTCTCTCAAACATCTATCTGCCCTAAGTAATACATCTAGTTTCCTTTTCTGTATATCCTAGTTCACTAATCTTTTTTTTGCATATTCTAGTTCACTATCAATCGTATTCCAGTATACTTTACCGTATTTCGTTACAGTTTCTACATGAATATCCTCAACATAAGCTTCGTGTCGTTCCATTACATCTTTACCGTTTTCTCTGTATCCTAAATACTTATAGAATGCACCTACCCCTAAGTCTTCTCCTGTACCACTTACCTTAGTGAAACCTGCTCTTGCACTACCTATATGGAATGGCATGTTCTACCCCTCTCTTATTTTAATATGATATTATAGCGTTCTCTTTGTTGTGAACTCATAAACTGCCCTACAAATTGTAGTTCATGCCATTTAAACTCTTTCATTTGCTGTTTTTGTTTATTTGTTTTCAAGTTTACTTTGACTACCATTTTAAAGGCTTGCTGACCTGTTTCATTTAATGTATTGTAGAAACTTTTTAAATAACTAATCTGTAAAGGAGATAGTTTACCATCTTCCTTTATTTGTTTTACAATACTATTATAGAAGTTATTATTCTTTGGTACAATTTTCTCATCTAATTTACGGTTTAAGAATCGTTTTAAATAATCATTCTTATCTTCTGTTAGACGTTTCTCTGTAACTACGTTTCCTTTTGTATCATAGAAAGTTTCTGTAAATCCTTCTGTAAACTTCTTGATACATTCAGAACCTACTACCATTGCTTGCTTGTTTAGTCGATTGATAATTGTAAACTCATAACGGATTCTTTCATGGCAACATAGATGACAGTTTGCTCCACAAAACTTATTGTCTACCATTCCATAATATACCCATTCTTGCTTTGCCTTTGAAAAATTATGCTTTTCTACACTTTGTAATAAATTGAAATTTTTTTATAGAGCTAACCTGCATGGTTAGTTCTATAAGAATTAAAGAACTTTATTATTTTTCAAAGGATTTCATTATTTTTTAAACAACTTTATTATCTCTTAACATTTGGAATAAGGTTTAATCATAATTGTTTTGCAAATCCACATTTTACGACAAATTAAAAAGACTCCATTTTGAAAAAAGATTAATCAAAATAGAGTCTTTTTTAACAATTTTAGTTTGGGCTTTATAAAAAAGTTTAATCATTTTCCACCTTTGAATACTTTAACTACCATAAATATTAACTTTATATATTCAATAGTTAAAGTATTGAAATAAAAAAGCCTAAACTTAGAGTACTCTAGTTTAGGATACTACATTTAAATCGATAGAAGCTTGGATGATTATGAGCAACAATAATAGAAGCTGAATTAGATACAATTACAGGTTTCATCACCTCTCTAGGATGAACGATACTTCCATTTAAACTTCCTACATGACGTATTACAATTGGTCTTACCCCTGTCAA
>NZ_JBALMG010000009.1:0-54037 GCF_036963225.1 Bacillus sp. JJ783
TCTTCTTCAGTTATTCGTAAATTAAATAAACCAGAATCTTATTTAGTATTTATTAATCAAAACGGTTGGTTGAACCTTGGTGGAAATCAGTGGGTGTATAATGATCCATCATATATTAAATATAATCAATATTGAAAATATAATTGAACATGTCTCCATCTTATTGCTGAAATGATAAGATGGAGACATGTTTTTGTATTACTTATTACTTATGTTATTTGTTGACTGGAATAATAATTACTTTCTTATGGTCATTGATTTTTCAAATGTTTCGAATGAAAAAATGAGGGTTAAAGACGGATATATATGTATTTCGAATGGGGAAGAGTGTCTAAATTATATATATTTAAAAAGTTTTCTGATATATGTATTGACAATATGTAAGATATACATTACTCTTTTAAATGTTATTGATAATCACTTTCAACTAGGGGGACATATGACACGAACTAAAAATATGCTTATACTTTGTATTATGTTACTAATGGTCATAATCGCAGGGTGTGGTAAAGAAGAGAAGAAAGAAAACGATACATCGGTAAAGGCAAAAGATTCATATAGTATCAAGCATGCAATGGGCGAAACGACAGTAAATGGGACACCGAAAAAAGTTGTTGTTTTAACAAATGAAGGTGCGGAGGCACTTTTAGCTGTCGGAGTAACGCCAGTTGGAACTACAAAACCACGTGCTGGTGATGAATGGTATCCTCATTTAGCGAAAGAGTTAAAAGATACGAAAGTTGTAGGAACTGAGCGTGATATTAATTTAGAGGCAGTTATGAAGCTTAAGCCGGATTTAATTATCGGGAATAAAATGCGTCATGAAAAAATATATGAGCAATTGAACGAAATAGCGCCAACTGTATATGCTGAAACATTGCGCGGGGATTGGAAGGAAAACTTTACGCTCTATACAAAAGCTGTAAATAAAGAAAAAGAAGGGCAAAAGGCTCTTGAAGATTATAAAAAACGTATTAAAGGAATACAAGAGAAGTTAGGAGATAAATTGAATTCTAAAGTTTCTATTATTCGCTTCGTACCAGGTGATGTTCGGATTTATCAGAAAAACTCATTCTCAGGTGTTGTTTTAAATGATATTGGATTTAAGCGACCACCACTACAAGATAAAGATGAATTTGCGATAAAAGGAATTACAAAAGAGCAAATTCCGAATATGGATGGGGACTACTTATTTTACTTCACATCTGATAAAGATGCAGATAAGAATAACGAAGGAACCACGTTAGCAAAAGAATGGACAGAAGACCCACTCTTTAAGCAGCTACAGGCTTCTAAAGACAATAAAGTATTCCAAGTGGATGAAGTAATTTGGAATACAGCAGGCGGTATTAAAGCTGCAAACTTAATGCTAGATGATATTGAAAAATATTTTTTGAAATAAATGAATGGTTGAGTGCATCACTTTAAATAGGTGATGTACTTTTTTGTTGAGTTAAATACAGAAAATTCCTTCTTTTAAGTGTGGATAAGTTGTACAATAAAACCAATCATGGAATAAAGGAGTGGGAAGGAATGAAAGCTACTCATAAAGATTGGATTTTGTTTAACGGAAGACTTATAAATACGAAAGAAGAACAGCCAATGGTTGCGTTAGAAGAGCGAGGACTCCAATTTGGTGATGGCATATATGAAGTATTTAGGCTATACGATGGGAAGCCTCATTTATTAGACTTACATTTGGAACGCTTTTTTAAATCTATGAGGGAAATAAATATTGTTCCGCCGTTTACAAAGGAAGAGTTAGTTGAAGAACTTCATCAAATGATTGAAAGAAATCAATTTCAAGAGGATGGGAATGTATATCTTCAAATATCACGTGGAGCTCAAGCTCGAAATCATGTGTATGAAAAAGATTTACAGCCAACATATTTTGCGAATATTGTTTCGTTTCCAAGACCTACTACTACTATGGAACAAGGAATAAAGGTTACTGTAGAAGAGGATATACGCTGGAAGTTCTGTCATATAAAATCTTTAAACCTTCTACCTAATATCATGATTAAAAATAAAATAAACGAGCAAGGGTATCAAGAAGCGATATTAGTACGAGATGGAGTTGTAACAGAAGGGTGTCATTCGAATTTCTTTATGGTGAAAAATAATAAATTAATTACACATCCGGCCGATAATTTCATTCTACACGGCATTACTCGCCACTACGTTATTACATTAGCAAAAGTTTTACATATTGAAGTAGAAGAGCGTGAATTCTCATTGCAAGAAGTATACGAGGCTGACGAATGTTTCTATACAGCGACACCACTTGAAATATTCCCTGTTGTTCAAATTGGTGATGAGAAGTTTGGAAGCGGCGAAAGAGGACCAATTACGAAAAAACTACAAGCTGCATATGAAGAAAGTATTAGTTTGTTTAAAGTGACAAATTAATAATGAGGGAAAAAGCTGGTATTCCCCCAGCTTTTTTTCATGATATAATTCAACCATAGGACAAATTTTGAAAACGCTGTAAAAAAGGGGATTTAATGTATGGATTATGAAGATTTTAAAGAAGTAATTCACGGTAGACGAAGTGTTAGAAAGTTTACAGAACAAGAAGTATCCACTAGTGATATAAAAGAAATTATTGATTGTGCTCGTTATGCACCGAGTGATACGAACTCACAAACGTGGGAGTTCTTGGTCATTATGAATCGAGAGAAAATTAAAGAAATTGAACAAATGACATGGGATGCATTACATAAACTTGCGGCAAAGGCAGCAGAAAATGGAGAAGAGAAAGCAGGGAAATTACTTACACGTTCTTTCGGTCCATATGCGACAGCTTTCTCTGAGGCGCCAGTATTAATCGTATGTTTGGCAACACCATATGAATCAAAGTTTCGTGAAAAGATATTTGATCCAATTGCCTTCGTTCCTGATTCAGTGTGGGAAGAGGAAGGAATTAAGAGTAGCTGTCTAGCAGCACAAAACTTAATGTTGGCTGCACATGCGAGAGGACTTGGCACTTGTCCAATGACAGGACCTGTATTGTTAGCTCAAGATGAACTGCGACAATATTTACAAATTGAGCCTCGAAAACAAATTAATATGGTAATTTCACTTGGGTTTCCGAAAGATAGGCCGAAGAAACTTTCTCGAAAAGAAGTTGATGAGATTACAACATTTATTTTCTAAATGTTATGTAGAAAAGACATTGAAATGCCAATGTCTTTTTATTTTGAATGAATATTTCTTTAGTGAATTGGGCTAAAATGATGAATAAGGTGGAATTACTATTTATTTCTTTAAAAAAATTAATGTTCTTAAAATGAAAGTATGGTACAGTAATCGTGAGCGAGCTAATATTTGTTCATGAAAGTGTTAAAAACTAGTTTTAAAATTAAGAAGTTATTTTTGTATAATAAATTATAATGAAATAACAGGGGGGATGAATTTTGAAGAAATTCATAATCACTGGATTGTCTGTATTGTTATTAGTAGGCTGTGGTGCTCCAAAGGAAAAAGAAGATGCACAGTCAAATCAGGAAGAACAAGTTGTAAATGCAAGTGATGAGAATATGGTCGTATTTCCTGAAGGAGCGGTGCCAATCGGGGAAGGGAAAGTAAAAGTAACTACGCCAGATGGTACTTCTGAAAATGGCAATATACCGACTGTATTTATCAAAAAAGATACTTTAATTCAGCAAGTTGAATTAGAACTTTCTAATTTTCAAAACGATAAAGAAACATTCGTATTTGTAGATCAAATATTTGCAGATAAACATCAAGTAACTAGTACAACACAGACAACAGTACAATTAAAAGAAAAGACACTTGAGACAGGTAGTCATACGATTACTGCAGCTCAGTTTGAAAACAATGACCCGAAAGGAAAAGTCATTAGCTTTAATCAAGCGACGTTTGAAACGAAGCCTGCGTCTTAATATGAAAAAAAGTACATTACTCAAAAGTAGTGTACTTTTTAATTTGGATAGAATTAGGTTGTTGAGAATAATTTGTTTCACTTTCTAGTACGTATGAATAGTAAGAAATTACTCTTTACTACTACGAAAGTGAAAGAGGTTGAAGATGTGAATCGGTTTGTTCGTATCTAAATTAAGTTAAGTTATCAAATCCATGACTTGATAATAGGAACTGTATGTTTTGTCATTGTGTACCGATTGTAGGATAAACTCGGATTAAGGTAAGTATTGAGAGGGAAATGTAGGTATTTCATTTGTAATGTCGAATAGTACATACGATGTCGTAATAACAAATTTTCTATTGTTTACTGTGAAACAGAAGAAGGAGAGATTGTAGTTATGAAAAGAGCTCTTATAAATATTGATTATACATATGATTTTGTAGCTGAAAAAGGTGCTTTAACTTGCGGAAAACCAGGTCAAGAAATTGAGAAGGAACTTGTGAGTGTAACGAAACAATTTATTGAAAAAGGTGATTACGTAGTATTTGCGATCGATAAACATGAAGACAATGATGTATATCATCCTGAAGCTAAGTTATTCCCACCTCATAATATAGCAGGTACAAATGGAAGAGACTTGTTTGGTGAATTACAAGATGTATACGAAAAATATAAAAATGCTGAGAATGTATACTATATGGACAAAACACGTTACAGTGCTTTTGCAGGAACGGATTTAGAAATGAAGCTAAGAGAAAGAGGAATAGAGGAAGTGCATCTTGTAGGTGTATGTACAGATATTTGTGTCCTTCATACAGCAGTAGATGCTTATAACAAAGGGTTCCAAATTGTGGTTTATGAAAAAGCAGTTGCATCTTTTAATGCGCAAGGACATGAATATGCACTTGGACATTTTAAATCTTGTTTACATGCAGAAGTGAAGTGAAAAAAAGAGGCCTTCAAAAAGGTCTCTTTTTCACATTTAAATAGAGACGACTTGCTGTTGAATTAACTTTTTAATGAACGGGCTAATGTTTTCTGGTAGCCCATTTAAATCAAAAAATTGTACATGTAATGATTCAACTCCATCAGCTTTTAGCAAGCCACCTTTAATGTCTTTGCAAAGGTAAGCGATTGTTATAGGATAAAATTCATCTCCGTTCGCTAATTTCACAAAAAACTCTTTACCTGAAAATACACTTACTAACTGAAGTGTACCAATTTCAATACCTGTTTCTTCAAGCACTTCTCGTCTTCCGGCTTCTTCTGTGGATTCACCAAGTTCCACAAAACCTCCAGGAACACCCCACATGCCATTTCGTCTTTGTTGTAGTAATATTTGTTCTTGATCATTTAAAACAGCTACAGCAACTCCTGCTAAATTGAGTGGCCTTGATCCAACAATCTCTCTTAGTTCTTCGATATATCCCATTAATTGTAACCTCCGTGAAAAAAGTATCAAATGAACTATTCGGTGTTATGTGAATGTATTCCTTTGAACGAGGTGAGTATTACAAAGTTGTTTATAAAAATTTCTATTGTAATCTCCCTTTAGATTATTAAAAAGGGTATATTTATAGTAAATAGAAAAGAACATCTGAAGTTGAAAGATTGATGAAAGGGTTATATTGTTGAAGATGAACAATGAATACAAATACATAGTTAAGAAAGTACGATTTAAGATCAGGATGAAAGATGTTTTGAAAACAAGTTTTGAGATAATCAATAAGTATTTACAATAGATTAGCTCTGCATGAAATTTTCATTAGTAAGGAAGTGGATAGATGAGTTTATTAACGTATACTGAGGAGTTTTTTAATTATGTAAGGGAGTTTTTACTTTTAAGATTTTTACTATTTGCTTTAGTTCTTATGATTATTTCTTTTGTCATAAACCGCATTATTGATTGGTTTTTTAGAAAATCAAGCTTTTTTGATGAAGAGGTAGAGCAGACGATTCAAAGTGTAATTCGATCTATTTTTAGGTATATCATTATCATCAGTCTGATCATATATTTAATTAGTCAATTTGTAGATATAAAAAGTATTATTGCAGGCGCAGGGATAGCGGGAGTTGTCATCGGTTTTGCTGCACAACAGATGCTAAAAGATGTCATATTAGGCTTTGCAAGATTAGCGGACAAAGAGTTTCGTGTTGGCGATTTTGTTACTTTTAACGGAACAAATTCAGGAACTATTGAGGAAATTAGTATTCGTTTTATGCAAATTCGTGAATGGTCAGGAAAACTCCTTACCATACCACACGGAGAGATTAGAACGATACAAAATTTTAATAAAGGATGGATGCGAGTTATTGAACGCATCACGGTAAGTTATCAGGAAGATCCTACAAGAGTTAAGGAATTGTTAGAAGAGGTCTGTGTTATGTGTAATGAAGAATTGGATCAAAGTCTTTATAGAGTAGAGGATGAGGTTGTTGAACCATTTAAATATGTTGGTGTTACAGACTTAAATCCTAACCTTAAATATGTTGGATATGAATTTTGTATTACAGGTTTGATTAAACCGGAAGATTATTTTGAAACTTCTAGACAAGTAAGATTTGAATTAATGTCTATGTTCCATAAAAATCAAGTACAAATGCCAGCAGCGAATATGTTCGTTACTACTGAAAGTTTACAAAATATCCATGTGGGACAATCTTTATCAGACAGTTAATGAAAACTAGCTAATTTCTGTTTTGGTTTAGAATTTAGATTTGCAAATCAGCAGACTTGAATGAACTGTATGGGATATCTCCTAAAAAAGAGCTGAAGGAATTCAGTTCTTTTTTTGTTTGTAGTATTTAGAAATTTCTTAATGTTATAATGATAGTTGGTGATGAGAATGAACATAGATGAAAAAGAGATGCATCGTTTAGAAGCATTAAAAGAAATTGCTGAGTTACTAAATGAAGCAACAAACTTACAGGAAATGTTAGGAAAAGTGTTACATACATTATTACAAGTTATGAATTTACAAACAGGGTGGATATTCTTTATTGATGAAAGTGGAAAGCATCGTATGCTTGTAGACCAAAACCTACCCCCAGCTCTTACGTGGCAGGAAAAGAAGCCGATGTGTGAAGGAGATTGTTGGTGTGTAGAACGTTTTGTGAATGGAAGATTGGAAAAAGCGACAAATATTATTGAATGTAAACGAATAGAGGATGCGATTGAATGTAATTGGGGCGAGACAGAAGATGTTACACATCATGCGACAATCCCGCTAAGATCGGGATCAGAGAAATTTGGTTTATTAAATGTAGCCTCGCCCCATAAAACACATTTTTCTGAGGAAGAGTTAGCGTTATTAGAAGCGATTGCATTTCAAATTGGAACGACAATACAACGTATTCAATTAGTTGAGAAAGAACGAAAATATGTAGTAGTAGCTGAAAGAAATCGACTTGCACGTGACCTACATGATTCCGTTAAACAATTGTTATTTTCAATTATGCTAACAGCGAAAGGGACTCTAAATATGACGAAGGATAGAGACTTGCAAGAGATGTTAAGTTATATTGGAGAATTATCACAGGAAGCATTGCAAGAGATGACACTTTTGATTTGGCAATTAAGGCCTGAAGGATTAGAGAAAGGTTTAGCAGAAGCGATTCAAAATTACGGAAAACTGTTAGGGATTCAAGTGGAAGTTCGAATTGATGGAATGGTTTTAATTGAAGATGAAATAGAAGAAGTTTTATGGCGTATAAGCCAAGAGGCATTACATAATTGTAAAAAGCATGCTTCGTGTGAAAAAGTATGTGTTTATTTAAGGATTGAAGATAATAAGCTGCACTTTTACATAGAAGATAACGGAATAGGATTTATACAGGATCAAGTAAGAGAGTCAGCACTTGGTTTGAAAAGTATGAAAGAACGAATTGAATTAATGAGGGGAATTTTTCGAATAAAAGCAGAACCGGAAAAGGGGACAAAGATAGAAATTCAATTACCGGTTTGAGAGGGAGAACATCAGTGGAAATTAAATTATTACTTGTAGAAGATCATCATATCGTTCGAAGGGGACTCGTATTCTTTTTGAAAACGAGAGAGGAATTTGAAATTATTGGAGAAGCAGAAAATGGCGAAGAGGCATTAACATTTGTTCAAAAAGAAAAGCCAGATGTAGTTTTAATGGATATATCAATGCCTATAATGGACGGTATTGAAGCGACAAAACGTATAAAACAATATGACGAGACAATAAAAATTCTTATGCTCAGTAGTTTTTCGGAACAAGATTACGTTTTACCAGCATTAAAAGCTGGGGCAGATGGTTATCAATTAAAAGAGGTGCAGCCAGATCAACTCGTTGCGTCAATTGTTGCGGTATATCAAGGGAATACGAATTTTCATCCAAAGGTAACACCTGCGCTATTAGGGCAGTCAGCAGTCAAGAAAGAAAAAGAGAATCCTTTTTCCATGTTAACGAAAAGGGAGCAAGAAGTACTTCGTGAAATTGCGAAAGGAAGAAGCAATAAGGAGATTGCAGCGGTGCTTCATATTACAGAACAAACGGTTAAAACACATGTTTCCAACGTATTGGCTAAATTGGAAGTAGATGACCGCACACAAGCTGCATTATACGCAGTAAAGCATGGGGAAAACTAAAAATAAGTATGAATAATTGTGTCATATGTTACGGTAGAATACATAGGAGCAAATAAAATGTATAGTGATGCGCCAAATAGAGGTTTTTCTTCTTTCAATAATTAGGTACAATAAAGTGAAACTTTAATCAGTGGGGGGGCCATCCCCACTGATTATTAGTTGAACTAATCGGGTTTTTACGGGCAGTTGATCTCCCACCTAACTCCCTTGCATTCATCGAATTTTGAGGTGGGAGTCTTACTGCCCGTTAATACGGGATAAAGCTACTATGGAAGGGGAAGATACACTATGCCTGGTACAAAAAGTGGGATTGGAAAGATTCAGGCTTCGTTAAATGGTTTATCACCGAAATTACGAAGTATTGCCGAACATATTTTGAAACATCCACAAGATGTTGTACATAAATCGATTACGGAATTAGCGGAAGTTACGCGTAGTTCCGAAGCAACGATATTCCGCTTATGCAAACACCTAGGTTTTCAAGGGTTTCAAGACTTAAAAATTACATTAGCTCGTGAGATTGTACATACCCCGATGCAAAACATTCATGAGGAAGTATCGGTAGAAGATAATATGGTCACTGTTGCTAAAAAAGTTTTTCATTCACATATTACAGGACTGCAAGATACATTACATTTGTTAAATGATAACGCGTTGGAACAGGCAGTAAGTGCGCTGAATGAAGCAAAACGAATTGAGTTTTATGGAAATGGTGGGTCGGGTATTATTGCGATGGATGCTTATCATAAGTTTATGAGAACGGGTATTTCTTGTATTGCCCATACGGATTCTCATTTTCAAATTATGGGAGCTGGCTTGCTGACAAAAGAAGCAGTGGTCATTGCAATTTCTCATTCGGGTAGTAATAAAGGATTACTGGAAGCATTAGAAGTAGCAAAAGCAAGAGGAGCTCGCATTATTGCGATTACGAGCTATCAAAAATCGGCATTAAGCCAACTTGCTCATATAACGCTATATACTTCGACGCGTGAGACTGAATTTCGTACAGAAGCAAGTTCATCACGATTAGCGCAGCTTAGTTTATTAGATACTTTGTATGTTGGTTTGTCGTTGCAACGACAGGAGGAAACACTGCAAAATTTACAAAGCATACGTGAAACAATTTCAATGAAGCGAATATAAAAAGCTCTTCAAATGAAGAGCTTTTTAGTTTGTTGATATATCCTCAAGATCTACTTGCCCGTAGAAATATGCAACATGTTCATCTTTAGCGTTTTAATTAGTTTAATCCCGCTATTTTGCGGGCAGTAAGACTCCCGCCTCAAAATTAGGCATATGCGAGGAAGTTAGGTAGGAGATTAACTGCCCGTAAAAGCCCGATCGGTGATATCCCATCACAATCAAGCTAAGAAAAATAAATACCCCAAGATGAACTACAAAAAAATTGTTTGAAACGTTTTACTTATAGTCATAATCTCCCATCTTTACAACCATTCATTTTTTCTAACCTCTATATACTTCACATTTAAAATCAAAAGAATAGCTTGATAAATTCAAATGTAGATATAATAAAGTTTCAGATTTTCCTTTTAAATACATCAAAAATCCTTTATGTAATAATTCGAATATTGTTCAATATTTCGCAATTTGTTTATAAAATTCCATGTTATGATGAACCTGTAATGATGATTGAACACTTAAATTTGGTACAATAATTAGCCAAAACAGTGAGGATAGAATTTGTGAGATGAACTCATTAAAACTCTAAAACACTAAAGGGGAGATCACATATGAAAGCAGTAGTAGTTAATAAAAACAGCAAAGCAAACATTGAAGTTATTGAAAAAGAATTACGTCCGTTATGCTCAGGCGAAGCGTTAGTAGATGTAGAGTATTGTGGAGTTTGCCACACTGACGTACACGTTGCGAATCATGATTTTGGTAATACAGATGGCCGCATCCTTGGTCATGAGGGTGTAGGTATTGTTACGAAAATTGCTGATGATGTTACTTCACTTAAGCTTGGTGACCGTGTAAGTATTGCATGGATGTTCCAATCTTGTGGACGTTGTGAATATTGCGTAACTGGTAGAGAAACATTCTGTCGTGAAGTTAAAAATGCTGGTTATACAGTAGATGGTGGTATGGCTGAACAATGTATCGTTACAGCAGATTATGCTGTGACAGTACCAGAAGGATTAGATCCTGCTCAAGCATCATCAATCACATGTGCAGGCGTAACTACATATAAAGCTATTAAAGTATCAGACATTAAACCTGGTCAACCTATCGTAATCTATGGTTGTGGTGGATTGGGTAACCTAGCAATCCAATATGCTAAAAATGTATTTGGTGCAAAGGTAATTGCAGTAGATATCAATGACGACAAATTAGTCTTAGCAAAAGAAGTTGGTGCCGATATGACTATCAATCCAATTACTCAAGGTCCTGCTGATAAGATTGTTCAAGAGGCATTTGGTGGCGCTTATGCTGCTGTAGTAACAGCGGTTTCTAAAGTAGCCTTCAACTCAGCAGTTGATGCAGTACGTGCTTGCGGTAAAGTAGTTGCGGTAGGTTTACCAGTCGAAACTATGGATTTAAACATTCCACGACTTGTATTAGACGGAATTGAAGTAGTTGGTTCTCTAGTAGGTACTCGTAAGGATCTAGAGGAGGCATTTATGTTCGGTGCAGAAGGCAAAGTAGTGCCGGTTGTTCAAACTTGTCCACTAGATGAAGTACAAGATGTATTCGAAGAAATGGAACAAGGTAGGATTCAGGGCCGTATGGTAATCGATTTTAAACAGCACAAGTGTAATTGCGATTGTAAATAATTCACTTTGTTTAAATCATCGTTGGTGTGAATCTCTTTAAATATTAAAAGGTAGATTTTTGGGCATGAGTCCGGTATTGAACCGGATTCATGCCTTTTAATTTTGTTTTAATCGGTTTGTAGTAGGAGTGAATAGAGTTCTTCAACTCTTGTTTAATGCCCCATAAACTGTAATGCGTAGAAAATATTGAAGGAATATGTATGTGGTGTTAATGAGAGGAAGTTAGATTGCACGCAACAAAGAATGTAATTCAAACTTTCCATGCAGAAAAGCAAAAATTAGTATGCGCGTGGAACGGAAAGAGAGATTTATATTTAATTATGAAAAAAATTTTCTTTTTTTATATTGATTTACGAAAAAATATTTTATATACTAATTCATGTAAACGGTTTACTAGATCGCATTTTGCTAGAAACGAAGGGAAGATTCGCATGGAAACAAGGGGGAGAGTAATCGGGATTGACATCGGTACCACTAGTACGAAGACGGTTGTATTCACTGAAAAGGGAAAAGTCGTTGCTTCACATGCAATTGATTATCCAATCATTCAACCGAACGTCGGATGGGCGGAACAAGATCCTGATGTAATATGTGCTGCTGTATACAAAACTGTAAGCGTTGCCATCGAGAAGGGTAATGTGTTACCGGAAGATATTTCTTCTATCGGGATTAGTACAGCAATGCATGCCTTAATTGCAGTAGATGAAAACGGTGCGCCGTTAACGCGCTCTATCATTTGGGCAGATAATCGAAGCACAAAACAATCAGAAAAACTCTTACAACAAATGAATGGTCATGACATTTATAGAAGAACTGGTACACCAATTCATCCGATGTCACCACTTTCTAAGTTACTGTGGATGAAAGAAGAAGAATCGGATTTATTCAGAACTGCTCATAAATTTATTTCTATTAAAGAGTATGTCATTTATCAATTGTTCTCACGCTATGTAGTTGATTATTCTATCGCATCTGCTACTGGGTTATTTAATTTAGAAACATTAAACTGGGATGAAGATGTTTTAACTATGTTAAATATGTCACCAGAACAATTATCAACACCTGTACCGACTACATATATTTTATCGGGAATGAAGCCGGAATTAGCACAAAAGATGGGGATTAGTGAGGATACTCCCGTTGTTATTGGTGCAAGTGATGGTGTTCTTGCAAATGTAGGTGTCGGTGCAATATCACCTGGCTCAGCTGCAATTACGATTGGAACAAGTGGAGCAGTTCGAACAATTTCATCAAGTGTTAATACAGATGAAAAAGGAAGAACTTTTTGTTACGCATTAACAGATGAGCACTGGGTAATCGGTGGACCGACGAATAATGGCGGGATTTTATTAAGATGGCTACGTGATGAATTCGGTAGTCCAGAGCAAGAAGTTGCAAGGAAGCTTGGGATTGATCCTTATGATTTATTAATTAAGTATGCAGAAAGTGTACCAGCTGGAGCAGAGGGATTGCTATTTTTACCGTTTTTATCTGGAGAACGTGCACCCTACTGGAATGCAAATGCTCGTGGTACATTCTTCGGTATAAACCTTCAGCATAAACGTGAACATTTCATACGAGCTGTCATGGAAGGAGTTTGTATGAGTGTGTATTCAGTTGCACTTGCCATTCGTGATTGTACGGGGCCACTTTCTGAAATACGTGTTTCAGGAGGCTTTGCAAAGTCTGCATTTTGGAGACAAATGTTATCTGACATGATGGGGAAAGAATTGCTTGTTCCAGAAAGTCATGAAGCATCTGCGCTTGGGGCAGCGGCACTTGCTTTGTATGCAATTGGGAAAATTGATTCGCTTGAAGAGGTGAAGGATTGGATTGATATTGTCCATCACCATGTACCGAATAAAGAAAATACGGCTTTATATTTAGAGATGTTTTATATGTATGAACGACTTTACAATCGCTTGAAAGAAGAATTTGATTGTATAGCTGCTTTCCAACGTAAACAATAGGGGGATTGGGAGAAATGGTAGTTGGGATCATACTAGCGGCTGTTGTCATATTACTTTTACTAATTACGGTAGTAAAATGGCATCCATTTGTCGCGTTAATTTTAACAGCAATCGGTGTAGGGCTAGCAATGGGGATGCCCTTAATTGGAACTTCACCACAACATCCAGGGATTATCGATTCTATTAAATTAGGTCTTGGTAATACGTTAGGATTTTTGGCGATTGTTTTAGCTTTAGGAACAATGCTTGGAAAAATGATGGCTGAGTCTGGCGGTGCTGAACGAATTGCTAACACATTAATTGGACGTTTTGGGAAAAAGCGTGTTCACTGGGCAATGATGTTCGTTGCATTTATAGTAGGGATTCCGGTATTTTTCCAAGTTGGATTTGTACTATTAATTCCGTTAGTATTTACAATTGCGTTAGAAACAGGGGTATCACTTATTACAATCGGTATTCCGCTAGTAGCAGGTCTTTCGGTTGTACACGGACTTGTTCCACCGCATCCAGCAGCTATGGCAGCGGTAGGTATATTTAAAGCAGATGTAGGGAAGACAATTTTATATGCATTAATTGTCGGACTTCCAACTGCAATAATTGCAGGTCCGCTTTACGGGAAATGGATCGGTGCTCGTATACATAAAGAAGTACCATTAGATATAGCGGAGCAATTTATTGAAAGAGATAAGAAGAAGGAACTTCCTAGCTTCGGAAATACATTGTTTACTATTTTACTTCCAGTATTTCTTATGCTAGGTGCATCGATAGCGGAAGTAGCATTAAATAAAACAAGCCAACTTGCACAAGTATTGCACTTTATTGGAGATCCAATAGTCGCATTATTAATTGCAACGATATATTCTTTCTTTAGTCTTGGCTATGCAAAAGGGTTTTCTAAAGACAAAGTCTTACAAGTCACAAATGATTGTTTAGGCCCAATTGCAAACATACTGTTAGTTATCGGTGCAGGTGGCGCCTTTAATAAAGTGTTATTAGATTCTGGAATTGGAACTACAATTGCGGAGATGGCGAAAGAATCACATATTTCACCAATATTATTAGGGTGGGGAATTGCTGCACTTATTCGAATCGCGACTGGCTCTGCTACTGTTTCCATGATGACAGCAGCAGGAATAGTGGCACCGATTGCGGCAAGTACACCAGGAGTGAATGTAGAGTTACTGGCACTTGCAACAGGAGCAGGGTCATTAATATTATCACATGTGAACGATTCTGGATTTTGGATGATTAAAGAGTATTTCGGAATGACTGTGAAAGAAACATTATTAACATGGACTGCAATGGAGACAATACTATCTGTTGTAGCACTTGGACTAATTTCGTTATTAAATATATTTGTATAGAATGGGAGATTGATTAATATGAAACTAGGTTTAATTGGATTAGGAAAAATGGGATTCCCGTTAGCTGAACACTTACATGAAGACAAGCATGAAGTAGTTGTATACGATGTAAATAATGAGCTTGTTGAAAAGGCAGGAAAACTAGGGATTACTGCACGTCATACATTAAAAGAAATGATCGCTGAACTAGAAGCACCTCGTACAATTTGGGTAATGGTACCTGCAGGAGAAGTTGTTGAGTCAGTACTAAAAGATGTATATCCATTATTAGAGGAAGGCGATATCGTTATTGAAGGTGGAAATTCATTCTATAAGGATACGTTGCGCCGTGCTGAAGAAGCGAAAAGCTTTGGCTTACATTACGTAGATATCGGTACATCAGGTGGTGTAGAAGGAGCTAGATTCGGTGCGTGCTTAATGGTTGGTGGAGAAAAAGAAATCTATGATCAATTAGAACCGTTATTTAAAGACTTAGCAGTAGAAAACGGTTATTCTTATGCAGGCCGCGTTGGAAGTGGTCATTTCTTAAAAATGGTTCATAACGGTATTGAATATGGAATGATGCAAGCAATCGCTGAAGGATTTGAAGTGTTAGATAAAAGTGATTTTGATTTCAATTATGAAGATGTTGCAAAAGTATGGGCAAATGGATCGGTTATCCGTGGTTGGTTAATGGACTTAACTGAAAAGGCATTTGCAGATGATCCAAAACTTGATGGTATTAAAGGGGTAATGAACTCTTCAGGAGAAGGGAAATGGACTGTTGAAACTGCGCTTGAACTACAAGCAGCGGCACCAGTTATCGCAATGTCATTATTTATGCGCTACCGTTCTCAAGAAGATGATACATTCCATGGGAAAGTTGTCTCAGCTCTTCGTAATCAATTCGGTGGACATGAGGTTGTGAAAAATTAGTTTTGTGAAACTCATACGAAAGTATGAGTTCTTTTTTTATTTCTCATACTATTTTATGAAGGCTTTTACCTCTTTTTACTGTATTTTGTATAGAAATTTCTGATAATATAAAGGTAGAATTTGAAAACAAAGGGGAGAAATGATTATGAAACTAGTCGTAATTAATGGTACACCAAGAAAGTTTGGAAGAACTCGCGTTGTGGCAAAATATATTGCAGAGCAATTTGAAGGGGAGTTATACGATTTAGCAGTAGCGGAATTGCCTTTATATAATGGAGAAGAATCACAACGTGAATTAGAGGCAGTAAAAAAATTAAAAGCTTTAGTGAAAGCTGCAGACGGTGTAGTACTATGTACACCAGAATATCATAATGCGATGAGCGGAGCGCTGAAAAATTCGTTAGATTACTTAAGTAGCAGTGAATTCATCCATAAACCTGTCGCATTGCTAGCAGTTGCTGGAGGAGGTAAAGGGGGAATTAACGCATTAAATAGTATGCGCATTGTTACTAGAGGCGTTTACGCAAACGCAATTCCAAAACAAGTCGTGCTTGATGGATTACATGTGCAAGATGGTGAACTTGGAGAAGATGCAAAACCATTAATTCATGATTTAGTTAAAGAATTAAAAGCATATATGAGTGTATATAAAGAGGTGAAAAAACAATTAGGAGTTGAGTGATATGTCCTCTCTTTATCATGATTCTCGCTTGTATTACATTCTAGGAGCCAATAGTTTATCCGCTATTGGTTCCGGGATTGTTATGATAACGATTCCGTGGTTGTTAATTAAGGAAAGTGGAGGAGATACAACGTTTGGTTATGTTTCTATCGTTGCGACTCTCATAATGTTTTTATTAACGCCATTTATTGGGCAAAGTATAGATCGTTTTTCAAGAAAATCGTTGTTGTTATGTAACGAAGGTATTGGGATAGCGATTATAGGAATGATGGCTATTTGGGGATTTGCTGGGCAATCATATAATTCTATTCATTACATCATTATTTATATAGCAGGTTCTTTCTATTATCTATTATTCTATCCTACAATTTTTGCATTCAACCAAGAAATATTTCAATCTGAACATTATAAAAGTTTAAGTGGCACGATGGAAATACAAGGACAATTAACACAAGTTATTTCAGGAGCGGCTGCTAGCTTTCTAATTGAGATCGTTTCTTTGAAATGGATTTTGTTAGTAGATATGTTAACTTTTGCAGGAGCATTTTTTCTTTTCTTATGTATACCGTATGTAAAGAAAAAAGAAGTAAAACGGAAAGTAACATTTAAGAAGCAATTGTTCGAAGGTATTCATTTTATGAAAAAACGTCCTAAGTTCTTTTGGTTTTTAATTGCCACTTATATGCCGTTTATCGGTGTTATGATGGCAAATTATTTAATCCCAGTTTATATTTCAGATATACTCAAAGCTAGTGCCTCTGTATACGCGATAGAAGGTATGATGTATGGTGTAGGGGCTGTTATTGCGGGAATAAGTATCCCAATCATGATGAAATATGTCAAAATAGAAGTTTCAATCGTTATGACGATGTTTATTTATGTAATTTCAATTACCGCAATGATTATTGAGCCTTCCATTATGTTATTATATGGACTTGCGATTTTTCATGCGATTGGAAATGCTGGAACGAGAGTGGCGAGAAATGTATTGATGATGGAAGAAATCCCAAATGAATTAATGGGACGTGTGGACAGCTTATTTCGACTAATTGGTACAGGAATTCGAATTGTATTATTAATGTTGTTTACGGCAGGCGTATCTAAAGCCGGGGTAATGATCCCGTTTTACGTACTAAGCTTTATATTGATCTTATCATTAGGGATTGCTTTTTATTATGTAATTTCAAAACGTAAAATGAAAGCGAATGTGTCTAATAAATCAATTGTTTAAAAAATACTTCTGCCTCCTTTTCTTTTTCTATATAATAAAAAGAAAGGGAGTGTTAACTTATTTATGAACAAATGGATATTGCTTATAATCTTATTACTACCTCCGCTATACATCATTTATATGACGTTTCGAATGAATAAAGTTGCTCGTGAAAAATTGAGTAATCACTCTCCATACGTTCTTATATTAGGTGCCAAGTTATTTGGAGATAGGCCTTCTTTATCTCTTCAAAACCGTTTGGATGTGGCGCTAGAATATTTATATTCTCACTCTGAGGTGAAAGTAATTGTTTCAGGTGGTCAAGGGGAAGATGAAGATATACCGGAAGCTCACAGTATGCGAAACTATTTAATGGTACATGGTATAGATGAGAATCGTATTTTAATTGAAGACCGCTCTACAAATACGTATGAAAATTTAAAGTTTAGTATGGATTTATATGATGTAAAGCATGCGGTAGTTGTAAGTAATACGTATCATTTATATCGAACGAAAATAATTGCAAAGCGTTTAGGGATAAAGATGGAAGCACTAGCTGCTGAAACACCGAGTCGTTCTAAGAAAAAAGCGTATGTGCGTGAATATGCTGCAATTATGAAAACGATATTGTTCGACCGTTAGAGCTCAAATGAGAGCTCTTTTTTTGTATAATAAAGCGTATCATTTGAAATGAATTCTATATTCCATCAAAATAAAGGAAACAACATGAAAGGAGTTGTGTCTGTGATTCAATTTAATCATGTGTCAAAAGCGTATGAAGATGGCACAAAAGTAGTGGATTCATTGCATTTAGAAATTAAAAAAGGAGAATTTTTTGTTCTCATTGGTCCGAGTGGTTGCGGGAAAACAACGACAATGAAGATGATTAATCGTTTAATTGAAACGACGGAAGGATCAATTTTAATCGATGGAAAAGATATTCAAGAATATAACATAAACGAACTGCGTTGGAATATAGGGTACGTGTTGCAGCAGATTGCGCTGTTTCCACATATGACAATTGCTGAAAATATTGCAGTTGTCCCTGAAATGAGAAAGTGGAGTAAGGAGAAAATAAAAACGCGTGTTGATGAACTGTTACATATGGTTGGATTAGAACCAGATGTATATCGTGATCGTATGCCAGATGAATTGTCGGGAGGACAGAAGCAGCGCGTTGGTGTCGTTAGGGCATTAGCTGCAAATCCGAAAATCGTTCTTATGGATGAACCATTTAGTGCGTTAGATCCATTAAGCAGGGAACAACTTCAGCAGGATATAGTGCAATTGCAAAAAAAAATTCAAAAAACGATAGTATTTGTAACGCATGATATGCAAGAGGCTTTATCACTTGGTGATCGCATTTGTGTAATGAAAGAAGGGAAAGTTGTTCAATTAGATACACCAGAAGGTATTATACATAATCCGAAAAATGAGTTTGTAGAGGAGTTCATTGGAAATCGTGGACGACCTTGGTATGAGGGGAAGAGTATAGAAGCGGTATTGCCGCTAGACAATGGTATACGAGTAGAAGGGAAGGCTCTATCTTTACATTCGACTTTACAAGAAGCGCTAGTCCGCTTACAAACTGAAGAGTCAGTGCCGGTTGAAGAAAATGGTCAATATGTTGGAGCGTTAACAAGTCGTCATATTGTCAATTACATTGTTGAACAAATGAAGGAGAGAGGCTAAACAGTGACTGATTTTATTCAAACGTTTCAAGAACGAAAAGTAGAATTGCTAAGTGCATTAAGTGAACATTTACAAATATCGCTTATTTCATTATTTTTTGCAGTAATTATTGCGGTGCCTCTTGGCATTCTATTAACGAGAAAAGAACGGATGGCTGAATTTATAATAGGGACTTCTGCTGTTATGCAGACGGTGCCATCACTTGCATTACTTGGACTTTTAATTCCATTAGTAGGAATCGGAAAACTTCCAGCCATTATCGCATTAGTTGTGTATGCACTATTACCTATTTTGCGAAATACTTATACAGGAATACGGGAATTAGATGAATCACTTATAGAAGCGGCGAGAGCTATGGGAATGAATAGCTGGAGAAGATTATGGAAGGTAGAGCTTCCTCTCGCATTGCCAATTATTATGGCTGGTATTCGGACAGCGATGGTATTAATTGTTGGAACGGCTACATTAGCTGCTTTAATAGGCGCTGGTGGACTCGGTAAGCTCATACTACTCGGTATCGATCGGAATGATCATGCGCTTATCATTTTAGGGGCCGTACCAGCTGCGTTACTCGCTTTATTCTTTGATATAGTACTTCGCATGCTTGAGAGGCCCAAACGCTCATATAAGCGCGTTATATTAACGATATGTATAGTTGTCGTAATGATCGCTTCGCCATTTCTTTGGAATACACAAAAGAAAGACATAGTTATTGCTGGAAAACTTGGATCTGAACCAGAAATTTTAATTCAAATGTACAAGCAACTTATTGAACAGGATACAGATTTACAAGTAGAATTAAAACCAGGCCTTGGGAAAACAGCATTTGTATTTGAAGCGTTAAAATCAGGTGAAGTAGATATATACCCAGAATTTTCAGGAACAGCTTTATCTACTTTCGTGAAAGAAGAACCGAAAAGTACAAATCGTGATGAAGTATATGAACAAGCTCGTATGGGAATGGAAAAGAAATTTAATATGGTTATGTTAAAGCCAATGGAGTATAACAATACATACGCACTAGCTATGCCGAAAAAAATAGCAGATCAAAATAACATAAATACAATTTCTGATTTAGGAAATATTGCACAGGAAGCTAAGGTAGGATTTACATTAGAATTTGCTGATCGTGAAGATGGTTATAAAGGTATGCAAAAATTATATAACTATAAGTTTTTAAATGTTAAAACGATGGAACCGAAACTACGCTATAGCGCAATTCAATCGGGGGATGTTAACGTAATCGATGCATATTCAACAGATAGTGAACTTGAGCAATATGGACTTAAAGTGCTAAAAGATGATAAAGGACTATTCCCTCCTTATCAAGGAGCGCCATTATTAAGAAAAGAGACGTTACAGAAATATCCTGAGCTTGAAAAAACATTGAATAAATTATCTGGAAAGATTACAGATGAAGAAATGCGAAAAATGAATTACGAAGTAAATGTGAATGGGAAAAGTAGTGAAGAAGTAGCAAAACAATTTTTACAAAAAGAGAATTTACTTCGTTGATTTTACAAGAAATATACAACTTTATATGTTTAAAATAACCGTTCATTACAAAATGAACGGTTATTTTGTGCATACTTATACATTTTTTCAAAAAAGTATTCCATTTTTCTTCATTTTATTTTAGAATAAGTAATGTTTTCCTGAAAAAATATAAGAGAAACGTCTATTAGAGAAAAGGTGACTTTAATAGTTGAACGAACATAACACCTAGAATGACAGATGGGGTGGTACAAATAGAAAAGAAGTTAGGCTTTTTTCCGTTAATCGCATTAGTAGTTGGAACAATGGTTGGTGGCGGTGTTTTTAGTTTACCGCATGATTTAGCAGTAGGAGCAAATAGTGGTGCAACAATAATTGGTTGGTGTATTACAGCGATGGGAATGATTCCGCTTGCGCTCGTATATCAAACGTTAGCAAGACAAAAACCGGAGCTTGAGGGCGGAATTTATAGTTATGCACGAGCTGGTTTCGGTGAATATATTGGTTTTAACAGTGCGTGGGGGTACTGGCTGGCAGGAATTTTAGGAAATGTCGCAACAATTATGTTGTTGTTTAGCACATTAGGTTATTTCTTCCCGATTTTTAAAGGAGGGAATAATATTGCGTCTATCGTTGGTGCCTCTCTTTTATTATGGACACTTCATTTTCTTATTTTATTTGGAATTCGTGAAGCGTCCATTATGAATGTTATCGCAACAATTGGGAAATTAGTTCCGATCTTATTATTTATTGTTGTGATGGTAACGGCGTTTCGCTGGGATACATTTACACATGACTTTTGGGGCGAAGGAACAATCTCAGTTTCCTCTGTACTAGGTCAAGTGAAAAATACAATGCTTGTAACTCTTTGGGTGTTCATTGGGGTTGAAGGAGCAGTTGTATTATCAGGAAGAGCTAAAAATAGCAGAGATGTTGGAAAAGCGACAGTACTTGGGTTAATTTTAGTTATGTCTATTTATATTTTAATTTCTGTTCTGTCAATGGGAGCTATGACGAGAAATGAACTTTCGGTTTTAGAAACTCCTTCAATGGGACATGTATTAGAACATGTTGTTGGACCATGGGGGGCAGTTGCGATTAACATCGGTTTAGTTGCTTCACTTGTAGGGACATTGATTGGTTGGTTTTTACTTGTTTCTGAAATTTCGCATGTAGCAGGAAAAGATGGCGTGTTTCCGAAAGTCTTTACGAAAACAAATAAGAAGCAAACACCGCATATGGCATTATGGATTTCAAATATCGTTGCCCAAATTATATTTATAATCGTTCTGTTTTCAGAATCGACATATCAAATTATGTATTTTATTGCGTCAACATCAATTTTATTACCGTATTTATTATCAGCGCTATTTCAATTGAAATTAGTCATTACGAAAGAGCTGAAAGTTGCGAGAGTAAAAAATGGCTTATTAGCTTTAATTGCTTGTGTATATTCTGTATGGCTCATTTATGCAGCTGGTTTAAAGAATTTATTACTTGTTTCAATTGTATATGGAATCGGGATTATCGTGTACGTTTTTGCAAGAAAAGAAAAAGGGAATCGTTGTTTTGTAGGTATAGAGAGATATGTGATGTGGGCAATTGTTATTGCAGCTATCACATCACTTTATATGTTGCTGACAGGAAATATAAAAATGTAAAAGTCCTTTTAATTTAAAGGGCTTTTTTCCTTGTCTAGAGAATATTTAATACATAAGATATTCAGGAGGGATGAAAATGGAAGAAAAAGAACAGTTGTCTAGAATTATGGATTTAGCTAGTGATTTAAGGAAAGTATTAGTAC
This sequence comes from Bacillus sp. JJ783, assembly GCF_036963225.1. Lineage (NCBI taxonomy): Bacteria > Bacillati > Bacillota > Bacilli > Caryophanales > Bacillaceae > Bacillus > Bacillus sp. JJ783. Next base: position 22,428 of record NZ_JBALMG010000009.1, read on the forward strand.
AAGAATCTTTTTTTAATCATCATCCTGAACTTCGAGGCGTGATTGAAAATTTAGCTAGTTCTGTAGAGAATTTGGCGAGTTTGCAACAAAATAAAGATGAAAATGCCGAAGATCGATTACGGTACGTACTTGCTAAAATGAAAATCGCTCATAATGCCATTTTACAAGAAAAAAAAGCATTTCCTTCTCATTAATATACGTTTTAATTTTGAACCTGACGGATGACGTCAGGTTTTTTATTTCTAGTTTTAGATTGTAGTTCATACACTAAGAATAGTATGAAAAAAAGAAGGTGACTACGTTGAAGTTACATAAAGCTCTTCATCCAAGTTTTATAAAGCGAATGTATTATATGAGGTTTATTGGGAAGTTTGCAAAAGCTGAGGGAGAGAAGAATGGGGAAAATTTCTTTGTACAATGTCTTTCTCCAATACCTTTAACTTTACAAGAGTTATTTCCGACTGGAAAATATTTGTTTGAAGGATTATGCAGTAATAAAAAGAATGAAAAAATCTTTACTGATTTAAAGAAGCGTAAATTAGAAAAGCAACTGGTTATGTTTCGTCTTTATTATGATCGTGGAAATTTATTACTGGAATTAATATGCACAGAAGAGCCTCGGGAAATAGCATCCTCATATAAATTGATTCCTTCACCAAAGGTCTCAAATTATAAAAAGAGAGCGTCTTTGGAACGGAAGTTAGGCAACGGTTACTTATCATTTCTTATACCTAAATTACCAAAAGACTTTGAGCCTCCAGAATTATTGTGGCATGAAGGAAGGCTATATGGAAATTTATCGTTAAAATCATCAATAAGTTCAATTTCATATTTTGAGCAAAGAAAAGAATGTAAATATATTGAAATAAACGAGTGGATGAAACATGTAGAAATAGCAGTAGATGATCATTTATATTTTGTAAGTGAAAATGTGTATGACCAACTAAATAAACGAATTGTTGAAGAAGGTAAGTTAGTTGAAGTAGAAGATATTAAAATGCAAAAGGAGGACTGGGAATGGGATGAGCGTGAATCCTCTTTTTTGCAGTATGTACAAAGTATGGTTCGTAATAAAGGGCTATATTTGGATGATACAGATATATATAATTTTCACATTAGTGTTAAAACCAATATGTTAACAATTGTTGGTGGTATACCAGGTGTTGGGAAATCACGCTTTGTGCAAGCTTATGCAGAAGCACTTGGATTACGTTATGGTGAAGAATTAATTTGGATTCCGATTTCACCATCGTATCAAGAACCACATGATATTCTCGGTTATCTTCATCCGAATGGTAATTTTATTGAAAGTGAAACAAAGTTAGTTCGGACATTGTTAAAGGCTAAAGAAAACCCAAATCAATTGTATATAATTGTGTTCGATGAAATGAACATGTCACATATTGAGCATTGGTTTACTCCGTTTTTATCCGTGCTTCAACTTGAAAAGAAAAATCGTATTTTGAGTTTGTATGAGAAAGTACAAGAAATAGAAAATCAAATTCCACCTTCAGTGGAAATTGGTGAGAATGTTATTTTCGTAGGCACTGTAAATTTTGATGAAACGACGAAAGAGCTTTCCGATCGATTATTAGATCGAACAAATTTGATTACATTACAAAAAATTCCGTTTTGCGAGATGAGTATAGAACATGAGAAAGTTGTTCAGCAACCCCCGCTGAAAGTAACAACGGGAGAATTTCGACTCAATTGGTTTAGGAATAAAGAGATGATCGAAGTGTTTACTGAAGAGGAATTAGAGTTATTGGATAAGTTACATGATGTATTATCATCGCACGATATATCAAAAGGAATTTCTTTCCGATGTGCAAGCGCAATCGCTACGTATTTGCAAAATATACCGTTCCAAAATAATCAATCCTATATGATTAGCAGGGAAGAAGGTTTTGATTTGCAAATAAAGCAACGTGTATTAACGAAATTAAGGGGGACAGAAATGACAGTGGGCTCTCTACTTTCTGAAGAAGCAAAAAGGGGAGCGACATTGGTACCACTTTTACAGTCTCCGCTTGCAAATCGTGTATCTACATTTGAACATTCTTTAGCTTATATAAGACAAAAGCGTAGAGAACTGGAGCTGTATGGCTATGCAAAATGAGGAGCGTTATGAAACAGCAATCGTCGATACGAAAGAAACGCTCCCGTTTGTATTGAAGCTAATTATTGGTACTGAGGGGAAAGGCGATTTTATCCTTTTAAACCGGCTTTGTACGTCTACTACAGCATTAGTTCAATGTATTTATAAAGTACAGGAATTAAAACCACTGAAATTGCATTTCCATTATCAAAATCCAATGGATATTACATTCATATGGAATAAAGTATATGAGGGACAAAAGAATATAAAAGAGTCACAATATGAATTAAATGAAAAAAAACAAAGAGTATTAGTGTATGAACATGGAAAAACTGAATTTTTTTATCCGTGGCGCTGTGGCTTATACCATTTTGAAGTGCGTATAGAAGATAAAACTTATTATGGTGCGTTTCAAGTTGTTCCTAAAAACTTTTTTGATGACCAATTTGAAATGATTCAAGATTATGTGAAGTCAATTTTAAACGAGTTAATTTTAGATAGAGGTTATTACAAGAAAACTTTCTCAGCACTTAGCGATATTGAAGATTCTTCTTATTTGGTATTGTTAAGAAAGTTGCCACAAAAAATGAAAAGAATAAAACAAATTTTTAAGAAAGTAGAATCGAATGCGGAATTTGTACACGAATATGAATGGGAAACGAAAGAGCGGAAGACAACGAGAAAAACTGCCATTATGACGGAAAGAAAGCTTTATGCGAAATATTACAACCGTAAATTTAAGGAGAAAAAAAATAGTATTGAAAATGCATTTCTTAAATTTAAAACGATGCAATTCTATTATTATTTACTTGAAGCAGAAAGTTTTGTACGTAAAACTATTGAAATACTAGAAGGAGAAAAGAAGAAAAAGTCAGATGAATTTCAAGCTGTTAAAACAATTATGAAAACGATTGAACGAAATGGATCCGTGACGGATAGGGAAAAACAAAAATATAGAAATTTACATTTACTGAAAGAAGCAGATTTACGGAAAAGTTCTGTGAAAATACAAGAATATAAAATATTAGCTCATATCGTATATGAAAGCGTGCAATACTTTCGAAATTTATTGTATTCTCCATTTTGGAGGGAAGTTTCTGAAACAGCTACCATTAATTCGAACACTTTATCTATACCGCATCAACAATTAATCTACCATTTAGAATTGTTACCGCAACATACAGAGCAACCCCCATCTTTATTATTCGTATATAAACCAACGTTTTTAGTGTATGAATATTACGCTTTTTTTATCGTTATTTCTATATTAGAACAAATCGGATTTGAAGATAAGAATCCTATCCGTAAACAAATACAAGAACATTTTTATTTAGACGGATTACAAGATGGAACGACAGTGATATTACATCGAGATGATATAAAAGTGCACGTCGCGTTTAATGATTTAATTGAAACACACCCTCTTATTGCACTAAGCAAAGGAAGTAATTTTTATAACGGAGAGGACACAAAGAAGCCGGATATTCGTTTAGATTGTTATGTAAAGGAAGAAGAAAAGTATGTATATAAATCTTCTATTATTATCGAAGTGAAATACAGCCCTATGTACAATATTTTTCAGCCTGTCGGTAATACGAAAGCAACTGAGCAAATGTATAAATACTGGTCCATTAAGTATGTAGAAGAACAGAATGGCAAACGAATTTTTAAGCGAAGAGCGATTTATGAAGTGATTTGTGTATATCCAGGTAGCCATATGCATAGTAAAAAAATTGAATCTGGTTGTGGAGTGTTTTTACAACTATATCCATATAAAACGAAACAAGGAGAAGAGAAGTTGGCTGGGAAGCATGGGATGATTCAAATTTTTGAGAAATGGTTAAAAAGTAATAAAATGTAAAAGGAATCCTTTTTAATGAAGGATTTCTTTAGGTTAAGAAGAATTATATGCCATAAGGAAAGAAGCATAACGTGGGTCGAACTTGAAAGGATAAACATTTTTCATTAGAGCAATTAACTTTCTTTGTATGTATGATTGTATAAGAAAGTAAGAAATGGTACATGTGGGGGAAAAGAGTGTGAAATAGGAATTTAATTCAATTTGCAGAATATAATAAGACATAAATATTTTTAGTTGCATACGAAGATTTGTTCTTATATGATAGTAAGTGAAAGCGTTATCAAAAACAGAACGGCGATGGGAAAGGCGGGTAAATATGTTCCAGCGTGTTCAAACAAAGGAAGAACATTTTTGGTTCGAGCAACTGTGGGGAGATTTTTGTGAAGAAAGAAACTTAATGTTTGTAGAACGTAATTTAAATCCATCACGATTTTTATTAATAGAAGATGAACATCATATTGGTACAGTAGAATGTATTAAGTTTACAGTACCTGAACAATCAAATTCTGAGTTTTTCTATCCGTTTTCTAAAAATGATTTAGTGAAAGATTTGAAAAATGTGTATGAAATAGGAAAGTTAAGTATTGCGAAAACGTCTCGGGGGAGAGGACATTTCAAAAGGCTGGCAGCTATTTTATTTATGCATGCGTTAGAGACGAAAGCGGAATGGTATATTGCAGCAGTTACAAAAAGAATGTATATGTATTTACTTACACTCGGTTTTCCAATTGAACCGATAGATAGTCCATTCCAGTTTCATGATACTTTACAAGGTGTACCAGTGCGGATTCATGCTCGAAAAGGGGCTACACATCTGTATTCTTTGAAAGAATTCCGTGATATTATTCAAGGGAATGCTCATGCGCAGGTACTTATTGCAGAATACAGTAAAAATATTATGTTAACAAAATGAAAATATATGAATATGTATAGTATGAAGAAGGGTGTCATATTACAGTCATCTTTCTTCATACGAAAAAGTAGACCCTTATTTTGGTAATAAGGGTCTACAAGGTTATAGTCCAAATATACTAAAAATCATTTTACGACGCTTCGGTTTCTTTTCTCTTTCATATGTTGGTTTTGCATCAGGAGTAATGTATATTGGTTCTTCTTTTTTTAGGGCAGTTTCTAGTTTTTGAATTCGTTCTAACATTTCCTCCATTTCGCGGCGATGTTGTAAAAGTTGGTATGTAACGACATCATTTGCTTTATCTTGCATTTGTTCTTCCATTCGATCTAGTCTTCTTGTAATTGTGGTTAATTGAGCTGTTAATTGTTTAAAATCATTCGATGATGTATTTTGAACAATTGTGTTTACTTGAGTTTTTAATTTTTCTACATCATTTGAAGATGTTTTTTGAGTAGTTTGAGAGTTTTGAGGCTGGTCCATTTGAGAACGATGGTATTCTAACATTAGATCTAAATCACCTTGTGTAAAAATAAAATGACCATATTTATTTTTTTTTATCGTAAGATTTAATTGTTGTGCAATCCGGACAACAGCCTTTGGGCTAACACCTAATTTCTTTGCGATAAATGGTGTTTTATATTCCAAAATAATCCCTCCTATATATATCCTGTTGAATGATTTCTAGTTATGTAGCAAGTTCCCTTCAGGTGTGACAAAAGAAGTGTGGAATCGGCAAAGAAAGTGTTTTTTCACGAAGTTTAGCTGTTTAGCACATACGATTTATATAAATCATTTTCAGTTATCGGAAAATTGGGATTATTACAGTTTGACGATAATAAGCTAATTAGATTATCATAATTATAAATATCTTTTTTTATGTATGCATATAATATATAAAAAGGTGGTTACTAATGTAGAATTTTATTAGAGTATAAGAATGCTTACTTCACTTGAATAAATTTAAGTAGGAGGTGGCTTCCTTGCTTACACTGTAAGTAAGGAAAAGTATTTGGACATATATAGTATAAGTATAGTGATTGTTTTAATTGCCTTAACGGCATTTTTCGTGGCAGCAGAATTTGCAATTGTTAAAGTGAGGAGTTCACGAATTGACTATTTAATTGCAGAAGGAAATAATCATGCACTATCTGTCAAAACAGTCATTACAAACTTAGACGAATATTTATCGGCTTGTCAATTAGGAATAACTGTTACAGCTCTTGGGATTGGGTGGTCTGGTAAACCTGCGCTAAAGCACATGTTTGATGTGTTGTTTGCAAATTGGAACGTCCCTACTCAACTCGCAGACATTTTCGCTATAATTTTAGTATTTTTGTTTATCACATTTTTCCATGTGGTAGTAGGAGAGTTAGCTCCAAAAACATTCGCGATTCAAAAAGCAGAACAAGTGAGTTTCTTTGTTGCTAAGCCACTCATTTTGTTTTATCGTATTGCATTCCCATTCATTTGGATTTTAAATGGATCAGCTCGGTTAATTACAAAGTTTTTTGGGTTGAAACCACCAAAAGGGCATGATGAAGTGCATTCAGAAGAAGAATTGCGCTTATTAGTTTCAGAAAGTTATAAAAAAGGTGAGATTAATCAATCTGAATATAAGTATGTAAATAAAATATTTGAATTTGATGATCGTATTGCGAAAGAAATAATGGTACCACGAACAGAGATGAATATTTTAAATAAAGAAATGCCTGCTGAAGAGGCTTTACAAAAAATGTCTCATGAAAAATATACGAGGTATCCGGTTGTTGATGGTGATAAGGACCATGTAATAGGCTTTGTGAATTTTAAAGATATATTTACAGATTTTGTGAAGCATCGAGTTGTTAGTGAAAAGACAGTGGAGCAATATATTAGGCCAATTATTTTAGTTATTGAATCTATCCCAATTCATGATCTATTTTTAAAAATGCAAAGAGAAAGGACACATATCGCTATATTAATTGATGAATATGGTGGTACATCAGGTCTTGTAACTGTTGAAGATATTTTAGAAGAAATTGTAGGGGATATTCAAGATGAGTTCGATACTGATGAACAACCGGAAATCCAACAAGTTAGTGAGACGAAAACGATTTTTGAGGGGAAAGTACTTGTTAGTGAAGTGAATGCATTATTAGGTTTGACTATTGACGACGATGATGTCGATACGATCGGCGGTTGGATCCTAACAAAAAATATTGAGATTTCCGAAGGTGATACCATTGAAATTGAAAAGTATAAGTTTTGTGTGAAAGAATTAGATGGACACTATATTAAGAGGTTAGAAGTAACGAAACCTTCAGAATCGATTGTTATTGTAGGAGATGAAAAAAAGATTTCGCTCCAAGAACAAATTAGTTCGTAAACTCTGCCTTGTAGCAGAGTTTTTTTTGAGCAAAATGTTTTTTGGTGTATTAGGGCTATGATACAATTACATAAGTCAGACCTTTCACCAGGTGAAATAAATGTAATGTATTATTGTATACATATATTTGGAAGGAGAACCACTATGAAACAGCATTTATATATAAATGGGATATGGAAATCAGTAGCGACGTATAAACCATTGTATGCACCATATTCTGAAGAAACATTAGCGGAGATTGCGCAAGGTACAGAAGATGACGTTAAGGAAGCAGTAGTTTCGGCTAAAAATGCAATGAAAGAAATGAAAAAATTATCTGCATACGATCGCGCAACCATTTTAGAAAAGGTTGCACAAAAAATGGATGAGAGAAGAGAAGAGTTTGCAGAGATTATCGCAAAAGAAGCTGCAAAACCAATTCGTGCTGCACGGGGAGAAGTAGATCGCACTGTTCAAACATATAAGTTTGCAGCTGAAGAAGCGAAGCGAATATATGGTGAGACGTTACCATTAGATGCTGCGCCAGGAGCAGAGGGCCGTATAGCGTATACAATTCGACAACCAATCGGGGTTATTGGTGCTATTACACCGTTTAATTTTCCACTTAATTTAGTAGCACATAAAGTGGGTCCAGCAATTGCGGCTGGAAATACTATTGTGCTAAAGCCAGCAGACCAAACGCCACTTTCGTCGTATGCATTGGTTGAATTATTTGAAGAAGCTGGTTTACCAAAGGGAGCTTTCAATATAATTTCTGGACCTGGATCTGTTGTAGGTGAGGCATTAGTAAAAGATGAAAACGTTGCTAGTATTACTTTTACAGGAAGTCCGAAAGTAGGTATTGGAATTAAGGAAAAAGCTGGATTGAAACGAGTGACGTTAGAATTAGGATCGAACGCTGCTGTAATTATTGATGAAGATGTTGAATTGACAGACGAAATAATTGAACGTGTAAAATGGGGCGCGTTTGTGAATAATGGACAAGTTTGTATTTCAGTACAACGTGTTTTTGTGCATGAATGCAAAATGGAGGAGTTTATTACAAAATTAACGAAAGCAATGGAAAACGTTGTAGTAGGAGACCCGCTTCATGTAGAAACAGATGTATCGGCACTTATTTCAAAAAACGATGTAGAACGTATAAATTCATGGGTGGAAGAGGCAGTTAAGGAAGGAGCAAATGTTGTATACGGTGGTAACAAACGTGATGCAAGGATTTTTGAACCAACTGTATTAACAAATGTTCCAGAGTATGTATCTGTTCAGTGCCAAGAAGTATTCGGTCCACTTATGACTGTAAATACATTTAAAGAATTTGATGAGGCTTTAGAACAAGTAAATAATTCACGTTATGGATTACAAGCAGGTGTATTTACAAACAATCTATGTAAAGCAATGCGTGCAATTGATGAATTAGAAGTCGGTGGTGTTATGATTAATGATATTCCAACGTTCAGGGTAGATCATATGCCTTATGGTGGTGTAAAAGAGAGTGGCACAGGTCGTGAAGGAATTAAATATGCAATAGAAGAAATGACAGAAATGAAATTAATATGTATTAAAAAATAAAAAGTACACTTTTTTAATCAAGTGTACCTTTTATTTTACTTCATTTCTTGTTTGAAAATATCATCTTCGGCATAAATGTGTTCTTTATCTACAGCAGTGCTATGAGATAGTACTAAACCGATTGGTGTTTCTGTGCCTTTATTTTGAACAATTGTAAAAGGAACATTTTTTTCATTTGCTAATTTAATGTATTTTGATAAATGTGGGTAAGCAATGCTACCATTTAGGAATAGTTGTAATGATTGAGAAGAACGCATGCTACCTGTTACTTCTGTATACACATTACTTTGCATTACTTGACCGATGGTTAAAGCGATTTCTACACGCTCACGTAATGTAGTTAAGTACATATTACGTTCTTCTGGTTTGTTTTGCTTTTGGCCATATATGCCTTCTTGGAGATAGTCTTCCACATTTTTATTTACCATATTTTTCACACCTTTCACTTCTTATTGTACGCAAGAATTAAAAAGGATGCAAAAAAAGTAGTTTTGAACAGGAAAATAATTTAAAAAATGAGAAGGGAAAAGGGATATATGAATACAACTTATTTAAATAAGAAAGGAAAAATAAATTTTATCAACAGAAATTAACAAAATGTGACAAAAATCTATTAACGAAATGTATTTTTTGTGTTAATATTCAAAATATAAAGGGTATTCGTCGTATGGAAATGGAGGGAATGGAGGTTTTTCCAATCGATAAGGATATTAAAGAAGTATTTTGTTCGCACTTGAAAAACAACAGGCACCAATTCGTAGAGAACTGGAAAAACAAAATGATAATTTCCGAAAAAGATCCATTTAAACAAGAAGTTGTTCAAAATGGAGAAAATTTATTAGAGTTAATTATCGAACTTATTATGGAAGATAAAGACATTAATTATCTTCAGCCATTATGTGAGAAAATGGCTATTGAGCGTGCAGGTGCAGATGCGAATATTGGAGATTTTGTTTACAATGCAAATGTGGGAAGAAATGAACTTTTTGAAGCAATGTGCGAATTGGATGTAAGCGCCCGTGAACTGAAACCGATTATGGCCAAAATACATACTTGTTTTGACAAATTAATTTATTATACCGTTTTAAAATATTCAGAAATTATATCGAGGAATTTAGAAGAAAAACAGCAATATATAAATGAAACACATAAAGAAAGGCTTACGATTCTAGGGCAAATGTCGGCTAGTTTTGTGCATGAATTTCGTAATCCGCTAACTTCGATTATGGGATTTGTCAAGCTATTGAAGACAGACCATCCTAATCTATCGTATTTAGATATTATTTCACATGAATTAGATCAATTAAATTTTAGGATTTCGCAATTTTTACTTGTATCGAAAAAAGAAATGTGGAATGAATCGGAACATTTTTGGCTAAATGACTTATTTCAAGATATTATACAATTCTTATATCCAAGTTTAGTTAATGCAAATGTTTTGATTGAAAAGAATTTGCCGTATCCTATTCCACTCGTTGGTTACCGGAGTGAAGTGAGGCAAGTAGTTTTAAATATTTTAATGAATTCGATTGATGCTCTTGAATCGGTGAAAGAAGAGCGGAAAATTATTATTGATGCATTTGAAGAGGATCAGGCTGTTCGCATGGTTATAAAAAATAATGGGCCTATGATTCCAGCAGAAAATGTAGAGACCATTTTTGAGCCATTTGTAACTACTAAAAAGCTAGGAACCGGTATTGGATTATTTGTATGTAAACAAATTGTAGAAAAACATAATGGATCCATATTGTGTCGTTCGAATAACGATTGGACAGAATTTCAAATTACGTTTCAAAAGTAAACAGTCTACACCATACAAATGGTGTAGACTGTTTTAATTTGTAAGTATAACGGTCTCTAATTTTGGATCCTCAGTTGAATAACCTACCATTGAAATTGTGTAAATTGTATTTGGTTCAACGTTGAATTTCGGAATGGTTAATAGTACTTTTTTTGTATCCGCAAGTGAAACTTCAATATCTGCTGTACCAGGGCTAACTTGTAAAAAATCTGTTATTTGTTTAAAGAGTACATTTTCAAATAAATGATCCCCATCTTTTAAATTTACATTTACTACTGGAGTGTCTGGTGAAAAATGTGCAAACCGTATTTTTGCTTGACCAGATGGTAAATGAGTATTATCAAGAATAGGTTGTAATTGGAGATGATTATCGCTATTGACCACTGCAAGGGTATAAGCGTGATTCCCCATTATTGGTACTAATGCTGAGAATATTGGAGTTTCGTTTCCGACAGGGACAATATCAATACGGTATTTACCTTGTACTAATGATAAATAAGGACTGAATTGTTTAAAAGAAATATTTTTAATAACCTTTTGTCCGTTTATTATAATATCAACTGCTGGTGTATGGGGAGCTGTGTGAAAAATTCTCATATGTGACGGTAAAGTTGCTTCTTGCGAATCTCTCTTTTCATATGCTTGTACAAGTTTTGTAATTGCATCATGGTATTTCATATAGAGTTCTACATATCTTTTAGGATTGCTATATTGATAGTAACGAGCGAGCTGTTCGTAACGTGCAGCTTCTTGGCCGTATTTTTCAATTTCGGATTGAGTCATGAACATTCCTCCTTTATCATCATTACAAATATATGCGAAGCTAGAAAGAGGTTATGCAAAAAACTTGCCCTTCTAGAAGGAAAAGTTAAAATGGGGATTTTTTTATTTATAGGCAAACACACATACAAATCGATAATTGTCCTACATAAATTATAAAGGAAAGGTAGTTTGACTTTGATGGAAGGAGTGGAACCCTTGGAATGTGGAAATCCCAATAGTTATTGGGAATGAAGTTATGGAGGGTTTGGTGCTATAAGCTGTGGGACGAATTATGGATTTGCATTATGAGTATTTCTATTAATTTTAGTGATGCGTTGGATAAGGTAATACCGATAAAAGAGCGTCGTGCCGAACTGATTAATATGGTTAATCGGTTCTTTTTTTATTGTTCTAAACAGGTGATACTATTTGTTAAGTAATAGTTACAATAAATGTGGCGAAGTAAAATGTCGAATTTTGTTTGAAAATATGCAATATAAAGTAGGATAATAGGAAGGAGAATAACGGGAGTTCCGTCGAAGTTTACACAATGTCAGCAATTGAGGGGAGCTGATACTATGTTAAAAAAATATTCAATTTGTTGTTATCTTAAATCAGAGAGGGGTATTTAAGCGTACAGGTAAGGGTTGGTCTTCGTTTTAAGTTCTGAATTTTCTGTTTTCAAAATAATATTTAGCACTCATTTGTATATTTTATAATAGTTTTTTGATAAATTCACTGCTTTCGCAGAGGGTTCTTTTTTATGAAAGAAACGTCAATTTTCTTCATATATATATACAAATTGGAGAAATGGGGGAGCGCTATGCGCGATTACTTAATTAAGCCACTTGTTGGTCAGCCGTATCCAATGATTTCACATGGAAAAGGTGTTTATTTATATGATCAAAACGGAAATAAATATTTTGATGGTTCGTCAGGAGCGATTACGGCAGGTATTGGACATGGCGTAACAGAGATTGCGGAAGTTATTAAAAAACAGGCAGAGGAGATTGCGTTCGTTTATAGATCACAGTTTACGAGTGAACCGGCTGAAAAATTAGCGAAGAAGTTGAGTGATTTAAGTGTAGGAGATTTGAACTGGAGCTTTTTTGTGAATAGTGGTACGGAAGCAAATGAAACAGCTATGAAAATTGCAATTCAGCATTTTCAAGAGCGTGGCATTCAAGGGAAACACAAAATTTTGTCGCGCTGGATGAGCTATCATGGTATTACGATGGGAGCTTTATCTATGTCGGGGCATCCGTTACGTAGACAACGTTTCGTATCAATTTTGGAAGATTATCCGACTATTCCAGCTCCATATTGTTTCAGATGTCCGATGCAGAAGGTATATCCAACATGTCAGCTTGCTTGTGCGACTGAACTAGAAAGAGCGATTGAACGAATTGGTGCAGAACATATTGCAGCTTTTATTGCTGAACCGATTATCGGAGCTGCTGGAGGCGCGGTTGTTCCGCCGAAAGAATACTATAAAGTAATTAAAGATATTTGTAGTCATTACGATATATTATTTATTGCGGATGAAGTAATGACTGGACTTGGTCGTACTGGTGCATGGTTTGCGATGGAGCACTGGGGTGTAGAACCGGATATTATGACGCTTGGTAAGGGGCTAGGAGCGGGTTATACACCAATGGCAGCGACAATTGTAAGTGACCGTGTTATGGAGCCGATTTTACATGGATCACGTTCTGTAATGAGCGGGCATACGCTTAGTGCAAATCCATTGTCTGCAGCAACGGCTTTAGCTGTTATTGAATATATGGAGAAACATAATTTACCTGAAGAAACAGCAGAAAAGGGAGAGTATTTATTAAAAGGTTTGCAGAAAGTTCAGCAACAATCTACAATCATTGCCGATGTGCGTGGAAAAGGATTGCTAATTGGAATAGAATTGCAACCGTTTACAAAAGCGTCGGAGCTTATTTCAGTTGCTGCTAAAAATGGACTGCTCTTATACCAAGCTGTTTCAGGGCAAGCAGGAAAAGAGGATAGTGCACTGCTTGTTGCACCACCAATGACAACTACATATTCTGAGTTAGATGAATTACTTTCAATTTTTGTACAGAGCGTGGAAGAGATGATGCAAAAAGGAGGGCATAGTATCGCATGACAACCATTACAAATACATTTGGTAAATTAAAAGAAATAGAGGAAGTAATTTCTTTGTTCCATGATGATATGACATTAATGTTTGGGGGATTTGGAGGAATAGGATCCCCTCCATCTTTAATTCAAGCTGTTTTAGATAAAGGCATTACAAATTTAAATTTAATAGGAAATGATACTGGATTTCCTGATGTAGGAATCGGTCGTCTTGTTACGAATGAAAGGGTTAAATCTTTAGTTACTTCTCATATTGGTTCAAATCCAAATGCGGGAAGACAATTAAATGAAGGAAGATTGCAAATTGAATTCTCTCCGCAAGGAACACTCGCAGAGCGTATTCGCGCTGGTGGTGTAGGGCTTGGTGGTATTTTAGTTGATGTTGGTGTTGATACGATTGTAGAAGAAGGAAAGCGTACAGTTGAAATGAATGGAAAGATATATTTAGTTGAAACAGCTTTAACGGCTGAAGTCGCAATTGTATACGCGAAAAAGGCGGATCCGTTTGGCAATCTTGTATTTGATAAAAGCGCTCGTAATATGAATCCACACGTAGCTATGGCTGGTGACATAACGATTGTAGAAGCAGAAGAAATTGTTCCACTTGGAAGTTTAGATCCAGAAGAAATTGTCGTCCCAGGTGTATTTGTAAATTATATCGTGCCATCGGAAGGAGTGAATTGGAAATGGGTATGGGCGTAGAAGTAAGAGATAAGATTGCAAGACGTGCAGCGAAAGAAATTCAAAATGGTATGCTTGTAAATTTAGGTATTGGGATTCCATCGCTTGTACCGAATCATTTGCCAGAAGATATGAATGTTATGTTTCATGCGGAAAACGGTATTGTTGGTATGGGACCAACGCCAAGTAAAGGGAATGAAGATGAGAATTTATGTAACGCAGCCGGTTTACCAACATCTCTCATTACAGGAGCAAGTTATTTTGATAGCTGCATGGCATTTGGCATGATTCGAAAAGGATTACTTGATGTTACGATACTTGGTTCGTTACAAGTAAGTGAAAATGGTGATTTAGCGAACTGGATTGTACCAGGAAAACGTGTTCCAGGTATTGGAGGAGCGATGGATTTAGCGCAAAAAGCGAAGCGGGTCGTTGTTGTGATGAATCATGTTGATAAATACGGAAATGCAAAGATTGTTTCGGAATGTACATTGCCATTAACCTCGAAAAAATGTGTAGATTTAATTATTACAGACATGGCTGTCATGGAAGTGACTCCAAGAGGACTTGTCTTACAAGAATTAATGAGTCCGTACACTGTAGAAGATGTAAAACGACATACGACAGCTGATTTTCATATAAGCTCAAATTTACTAGTAATTGAATGAGGGGAGTTGTAATATATGGAGCAATTAAAAAAACAAGTTTGTGATTATATTGAGAGTCATGAAGAAGAGAGCGTAAAATTTTTAACACGATTAATTCAAGAAAAGAGCGTATCTGGTGATGAAAGTGGTGCGCAGGCAATTGTTATTGAAAAGTTGCGTGAGTTAGGTCTAGACCTTGATATTTGGGAGCCTGCTTTTAATGAAATGAAAGATCACCCTTATTTCGTATCACCTCGTACAAGTTTTACGGATAGCCCGAACATTGTAGCGACTTTAAAAGGAAGTGGCGAAGGGAAATCTATGATTTTGAACGGGCATATTGATGTCGTGCCAGAAGGGGATGTAAATCAGTGGGATCATCATCCATACAGTGGAGAGAAAATAGGAAACCGCATATATGGACGTGGAACAACAGATATGAAAGGCGGCAATGTCTCACTTATGCTTGCGATGGAAGCGATTGTTGAATCTGGTATTGAACTAAAAGGTGATATATATTTTCAAAGTGTAATAGAAGAAGAGAGCGGTGGGGCAGGAACATTAGCCGCTATTTTACGAGGATATAAGGCAGATGGCGTTATTATTCCTGAGCCGACGAATATGAAGTTTTTCCCGAAACAACAAGGGTCAATGTGGTTTCGTCTACATATAAAAGGCAAAGCAGCACACGGTGGTACACGTTATGAAGGAGTAAGTGCAATTGAAAAAAGTATGTTTGTTGTAGATCATTTGAGAAAATTAGAAGAGAAGAGAAACGGTCGAATTACAGATCCGTTATTTAAGGGGATTCCGATTCCAATTCCAATTAACGTTGGGAAAATTGAAGGGGGAAGCTGGCCAAGTTCTGTTCCCGATTCATTAATTTTAGAAGGAAGATGTGGTATTGCGCCGAATGAGACTATAGAGGCAGCAAAAGAAGAGTTTGAAGGCTGGATTGGTGAATTAAAAGAAGTGGATAGTTGGTTTGTAAAAAATCCTGTAGAAGTAGAATGGTTTGGAGCGAGATGGGTTCCTGGTGAACTAGAAGAAAATCATCCACTTATTACAACGCTTGGGCATAATTTTGTTGAAATCGAAGGGAACGAACCGATTATAGAAGCTTCGCCATGGGGAACAGATGGAGGTTTGTTCACACAAATCGCTAACGTACCAACGATAGTATTTGGTCCAGGAGAGACGAAAGTAGCACATTATCCAAACGAATATATAGAAGTTGATAAAATGATTGCTGCCGCAAAAATAATTGCATGTACATTACTAGATTGGTGTGAGGTGAAGAAATGAAATACTATGAATCTTTTAGTGAACAGACAAAGCATTACACAGTAGAAGGGGTTTTAGATTATTTTAATAAACGTGTTAGAGTTGATCACTATACAGGAAATGTTGAAAGTATTATACAAACAATCGATGAATTAGCAGAGAAACATTCTTTCACTAAATGTATTATTAAAGGAAAGGGAGAGCATGTTTCAACATGGCTCTCTTTCGGTTTCTTACTGGAAGCAACGATACCTCATTATTTTCAAGGACACGATGCGCACTTCTTCGTGAAATATCATAATGATGAAAGACGAAATAGTATTCATTGGACTGAGGAAGATACCATTTTAAGTGGTGTAAAAGCAAAAGAAGTGAAAGAAAAAATAGTCCCAGAGAAATTTGTGTTAAGAAAAGCGACAGAAGAGGATGCGGAAGAATTAGCAATTGTCTTTGGAAAAGTATTTGAAGTTTATCCGACACCTTTAAATGATGCGAGTTATGTAAAGCAGACGATGAAGGAAGACGATACAATTTACTATGTTTATGAATTCGAGGGGAAAATTATTAGTACAGCATCTGCTGAAATGAACGTGAAAGAAGGTAATGCAGAATTAACGAATTGTGCTACATTACCTGAATATCGAAAACATGGTTTCATGAAAAGTCTGTTAATTAAATTGGAGGAAGAGCTCCAAGAAAAATCTATTTTTTGTTCTTATACAATTGCTCGCTCGCTATCTTTCGGTATGAATGCAGCCTTTCATCAATTAGGCTATACATATACGGGAAGGCTTGCGAATAATTGCTACATTTTTGATAAGTTGGAAGATATGAATATATGGGTGAAAGATTTATCCAGCTATTCGAAAGCAGTAAGACTCCCACCTCAAAATTCGGCTGTAAAGCAAAGAAGTTAGGTGGGAGTCGGGTTAATAATCAGTGGGGATGAATAAAGCTTCACTGATTAAAGTTTCATTTAACCATAAATAAGCAATAGAAATATATATAAATTTCATCAAAATAATAGAACGGAATCGTCATGCTTATAATCGCACAGAGGGATGCCGAAAATCCGGCATGCATTTGCCAGATTTTCGGCAAGAGGGGGAATGACATTGCTAGCAGTTTCGACACAAGAAGTCATTGAAGCGATTTTGGGCAGTATTGATGAGGCTATACATGCAGTGGATGAAAATGGTATTACAATTTTTTATAATACAGTTGCTGCAAAACATGATGGATCGAAAATTGAGAATGTGCTAGGAAAACATTTATTAGAAGCATTCCCTTCATTATCTAGGGAAACGAGTACACTAATGAAAGTGTTACATACGAAAAAACCGATTGTACATCAAGTTCAGCATTATCAAAATTTAAATGGGGAAGACGTTTGTACGGTAAATACGACGCTACCTATTTTTATAGATGGAAATATTGCCGGTGCTGTTGAAATTGCGAAAGATTATTCTACAATTCAAACGCTTACTGACACAATCGTAGATTTACAATCGAAAATAAAACGGTCGACTAGCAAAAAAATGGTAAAAAAGCATGTTGCATTCGAGACAATTGTAACAAATGATTCCCGCTTTAAACAGACGAAAGAGTTAGCTCAAAAAGTAGCCCCAACTGATGCAAATGTTTTAATATATGGTGAAACAGGAACAGGGAAAGAGCTATTTGTGCAAGCAATTCATGAAGCTTCTAAACGGAAAAACAAGCCATTTATTGCACAAAACTGCGCAGCTTTGCCAGAGTCGCTATTAGAAAGTTTATTGTTTGGAACTACAAAAGGAAGCTATACAGGGGCAATTGAACGAGCGGGATTATTTGAACTTGTAGATGGAGGAACATTGTTTTTAGATGAACTTAATTCAATGCCACTCGATTTACAAGCGAAGATGCTACGTGTATTAGAAGATGGAGTTATTCGTCGCATTGGTGATAATAAGACGAGAAAAGTAGATGTTCGCGTTATTACTGCAATGAATCAGCCTCCAGAAGTATGTTTAAGAGAAAATAAAATTCGCACTGATTTATACTATCGATTAAATGTGTTTTCATTATATATTCCGCCGCTTCGCGAAAGAACTGAGGATGTACTGTTATTAGCGTCTTACTTTTTGAAAGAATATAATAAAAGTTATAAAAAAGGTGTACTTCAAATTGATAAGGAAGCGAAAGAAAGATTACAAGCTTATCAATGGCCTGGAAATGTTCGTGAGTTAAAACATACGATTGAACATGCTGTCATTATTACGGAAGGGAATTCGTTAACAGCAAATTGCTTACCACGAACATTTCGGAAAGAGAAACTTCCGAAGAAGAAAAGTATATTACCACTTAGGGAAGCTCTTCATCAAACGGAAAAGGAATTAATAGATCAAGCATTAATTGAAACGGAAGGGAATATTTTGCAAGCAGCAAAAATGTTAGGTATTCCGCGTCAAACGCTTCAATATAAACTGAGCAAGTACGACAAAACCGCCGAATAATCGGCGGTTTTTGTGTGTTTGCACCAATAAAAGAGCGTTTACATATATAACGAGTAATGAATATGATAGTAAATATCGTTTTAGTACAGCACTTAAAAATATTTATTCTCTTATATAATAGGGTATTTCTCGCATTTACTTATCAAGTATATGAAGTTGGCATAATTATTGCTTATATAAAGGATGAGCGTATAAAAAGGGGGAATAGCAATGTTACATGATGTATACAAACCAAATCGTCACTGGAAGGATATTGAATTATGGAAAGATGTTACAGAAGAACAATGGAATGACTGGGTTTGGCAATTAACGAATACGATCAAAACTTTAGATGATTTAAAGAAAATAATTAACTTAACACCTGAAGAAGAAGAAGGTGTTAAAATTTCAACGAAGACGATCCCGTTAAACATTACACCGTACTATGCTTGGCTAATGAATCCTGATGACCCACGCTGTCCGATTCGGATGCAATCAGTACCGATTTCGGAAGAGTTATATAAAACAAAATATGATTTAGAAGATCCTCTTCATGAAGATGAAGATTCACCAGTTCCAGGATTAACGCATCGCTATCCAGACCGCGTACTATTTTTAGTAACGAATCAATGTTCTATGTATTGTCGTTACTGTACACGTCGTCGTTTTAGTGGACAAATTGGAATGGGCGTACCGAAAAAGCAATTAGATGATGCGATTGCTTATATTAGTGAAACACCACAAGTACGTGACGTTTTAATTTCTGGCGGTGATGGACTTCTAATTAATGATAAAATTTTAGAATATGTATTAAAGAATTTACGAGCAATCCCGCATGTCGAGATTATTCGTATCGGAACGAGAGCACCAGTAGTATTCCCGCAGCGTATTACAGAAAACCTGTGTAACATTATTAAAAAATACCATCCAGTATGGTTAAATACGCATTTTAACACTTCTATTGAGATTACAGAAGAATCGAAACTAGCATGTGAAATGCTTGCGAATGCTGGTGTTCCAATTGGAAACCAAGCTGTAATTTTAGCTGGAATTAATGACAGCGTTCCAATTATGAAAAAACTTATGCATGATTTAGTGAAAATTCGTGTTCGTCCATATTATATTTATCAATGTGATTTATCAGAAGGTATCGGTCATTTCCGTGCACCAGTTTCGAAAGGTCTTGAAATTATTGAAGGCTTACGTGGACATACATCTGGTTATGCAGTACCGACATTCGTTGTTGATGCACCGGGCGGAGGCGGAAAAATTGCGCTTCAGCCAAACTATTTAATTTCACAAAGTGCGGATAAAGTTGTTCTTCGTAACTTTGAAGGGGTTATTACAACGTATCCAGAACCAGAAAACTATATCCCAGGAAGAGCAGAAGGCTACTTTAAAGAAATTTATCCGACTTATGAAGAGAAACGTTCTGATATCGGCGTTGCAGGATTGATGAGTGATAGGAAATTTAATCTTGTTCCAGATGATTTACAACGTATGAATCGCCGTAAAGATTATGAAGTCAATGAAACGCATGCTTCTTTAAAAGATAAACGTGATAAGCGTGATCAATTAAAAGATAAAAAATATCAAGCACAAATGGCAAAGTTAGATGACGACAAAAAAAATGAGGGTGACGTAGTATGAATTGTATGTGGTGTGACAGTACAGAAGCGAAAGAAAGCTTGAATACTGTATATTGGGAATTACCAGATGGTACGAAAGCCATTGAAATCCAAGAGACACCATGTATTACTTGTTCCTCATGTGGAATGGACTATCAAGCAGACCATACTGTAAAAGAAATTGAAGATCAGTTGTTTTTAATTTATACGAAAGATTTGCCAAAACAACTAACATTCGAAGAGTTGATGGGAAGACCACGTTTATTAAAAAGGAATTATTTCGACTTTTAACCAGCTTTTATGCTGGTTTTTTTCTTTTTTGCCTTGTATAATGTACCCAAGTTAGAAAGGTAGGGAATATTTTTGAAAAAGACATTTTACCATTATATGATGAAGCACCGTGCAGCTTTATTTAAAAATGAAATATCAGATTTAGCAGAGGCGATGTATGATGATTTAAGTTTTCCGAAGCAATCTGAAGACTATGATGTAATTAGTTCATACTTAGAGTTAAGTGGAATGCTAGAAAGTATGTCTATATTTGATGATGCATGGGATTTATATATACAAGAGAGATAACGATATGAAGTTTTAGGAAAATGAAAACATAATGAATACATTACTTTGAAAGAAGTGAAGTATTCATTATGTTTTTTTATTTACAATACGTCTTGCTGTTAGAACATAAATGAAAAGTGCAAGCTAGTTTAAATACTAGTTTTTTTGAGTTATATACAAATTCTACTTTTTTATTGAAAAAATTTATGAATATAAGCTTCTGTGATAAGCGTTTTTATGTAGGTTGCATATACTGTTATCAAAATCACGACGTTTAAAAAAGGAGAGATATAGATGGCAAGGAAAAAACAACCTAAATATAACGTAGGGGACATAGTCGTGATTACGCTATATGGAACCGTTGGGAAAATTACAAATATGAAGATTTTAGATGGAGTTTACGTATACGAAGTAAATAATCACGATGGATTTTATGTAGAACAAACTTTGCAGCATGTTACAGAGCAAGAAATGAAAAAGGGCGACACAGAGTGGATTGAATTAAATTATAACTTTACGTTTGGTGATCTCGTGCAAGTAACTGGATATGATAAAGACGTTTTTCGTATTGTTGGTTTTCGTACAGAAGTATGGAGATATAAAAATGATGCATGGGAAGATACTATATATGAATTGTCACGAATTACTGATGGTGAATGGTTAGAAGCTGATGAATCTGATTTAACATTACTTGCCAATGCACAAACGGCAAATGCAATTTTGAAGAAAATGAAACAAGATAAAGCTGGTATGAATAAATTGGATTTAGGAAAATTGAAGTCAATTAACAATTCGAAAAAAGTAAGTGTAAAGACGAATCGCCAAGAAATTATTGATGGGTTATTAGATATTTATAATGATTATCATTTATTATTCGATACATTTAAAGATGAAGAATATAAAATTGTTATGGATGTTGTTCAAAATTATTTAGTTAAATTGACAGAGAAAAAATAGTTAACTAGAAAGAGAGAATAAATTGAACAACAACATATGCAGTATAAGGTATGCCTACAATTATTAAAAAAATAAAAAGCCATTTAATAAGAGAGTCTGCCCATTGATCTTCATGCATGAACTCTTCTTTTGTTTGCTCTACTTCGTATTGGTATTCCATTATTATTTCCCCCTTTGGATAGCTTGTACTAACATCGTATGCCCTTTGTCTACATGATATGACTTATAAAAAAGAAAAAACTATTTTTCTAATCTCATATACATAATTTTGAGATTTTTTCATAAAACAGAAATAAAGGAGTGATGCTCATGAAGGAAATTGAAGTCGTAATTGACACGGAAGAGATTGCGGAGTTTTTTTATGAGCGACTAATTGAAAGAGGGTACGTTCCAAAAAGAGAAGAAATTGAGGACCTGGCAGATATTACATTTGAGTATTTATTAGAGAAATGCATGATTGATGAAGTTTTTGATGAAGAGGAAGATTGAAAGTAACGGCGGGCTTAACTCGTCGTTTTTTACTCTTTACAAACTTGTCACAAATATAGACAAGAATTGTTGGTATAATTAAAAGAAAATTTTATACAAGAGGTGAAGGGATGTTCAAAAAAATTATTGATTCTTTATTAGGAAAGAAAAAACATCGTTCGTATTCAAGTAGTGATTATCGTCATAGAGGGCGCTCGTATTCAAGTAGCGATAATAAACGACGTTCATCTGGTTATGGGCATCAGCATTATAAAAGAAAACGTAAAAGCCGTAGCTTCTTTTCAAGTAGCTGATGAAATGGCGTCGTATACTAGCTTTATTTGATAGACCACTGCGAAAAAATACAATCGTTGCAGAGCGTTATAAGATTGAATCAGTAATTGGAATGGGCAGTTATGGGGTTACATATGTCGTTAATGATTTACAAATAAATAAATATAAAGTCTTAAAACAATTAAGGCAAAGTAAACAAAGATATGAGTCTGGTAGAAAATCATTTGAGCAAGAGAAAGTGATTTTACAAACATTAAATCATGCGTCAATTCCTAATCTACATGATCATTTCATATGGGAGAAAAAGAACTTTTTTGTGATGGAGTATATGCCGGGGGGAAATTTCGAAGATCATATTTTCTTAGATGGGCAAATATATGATGAACGTGAAGTTTTTGAAATTTTATATGAAGTACTAGGAATTGTTTCGTATTTTCATAGTAAAGGTATCATTCACCGAGATTTACGTATTCCAAACATATTAATGAAAGAAAATCAGATTAGTATTATTGATTTTGGATTGGCTAAATTGAAAGGTGAGGGTGATGAGCGAGCTGTAACTTATGAAGGTGAACAAGCTTTGATGCGAGAAGTTCACTTTCGTAGCGACTTTTATGCGCTCGGTCATTTCGTATTATTTTTATTGTATGCTGGTTATGAATCGACTGAAAAAAAGGAAAAACCTTGGTATGAAGAGTTAGTGCTGGAAGAATATAATCGCGACATGCTAATGCGAATGTTACAAATGAAAGCGCCATACTATGAAAATGTACAAGATTTGAAAAAAGATGTAGCTTACGCTTTAGAAAGGATGGAGACCCCATGTTTCAAAAGTTTTTAGCAAGCGTTGGAATTGGAAGTGCAAAAGTAGATACTGTTCTTGAAAGAGATGAGTATACAGTTGGAGAAGAGATAGTAGGGAAGGTTCATATAACTGGAGGTTCAGTTAGCCAAGAAATTGAAAGCATTTACTTAACGTTGTCGACGTCATATGTAAGAGAAGTGGATGATAAAAAAGTAACTGCATCGTATGATTTAGAGCGAGTTCGTTTAACAGATCCATTTTCTGTAGAGCCAAATGAAAAAGTGGAAATTCCATTTTCGTTTTTAATGCCAATTGAAGCACCACTAACACTTGGAATGAAAACGGTTTGGGTTCATACAGGTCTTGATATTAAACGTAGTATTGATCCAAGTGACCGTGATTATATTCAAGTATTGCCGAATGCGCTATTGAACAGTGTATTAAATAGTGTAAATCAATTAGGTTTTAAAGCGCGTCATATAGAATGCGAAGAATTACCGTATCGATTACGTAAGCAAGTTCCATTCGCGCAAGAATTTGAGTTTATTCCAGTTTCCGGAGAGTATTATGGGAAATTAGATGAATTAGAATTATTAATTTTGCCAAGTGCCCACGACCGATTAGAAATCATTATGGAAGTAGATAGAAAATCACGTGGATTGGCTGGTTTATTCGCAGAAGCGCTTGATCTTGATGAGAAGGTTATTCGCTTTACAGTAACAAACGAAGATATTCCAACGATGCAGCAAAAAATTAACAATAATATTTTTTAATAAACTATGCATAAAAAAGAAATGGAGAGGAAAACTAAAACAACCGCTCCATTTTTTTGCATAGTGAGGTTATGTATGTGAAACGATACCGACATTTATACTTGTTAAGTTGTACACTACTCATTTGTTTTGTCGCACTATCACTTTCGTATCATACCGCTTGTATTGAAAAATTTGATAATGTAGTCGCACACTTTATTCAAAGTTTCCGAAACGATTATTTGACAACCTATTTTACTTGGGTATCCTTTATCGGTTCAAAAAGAATATATTTCCCGTTACTCATTATACTTGTAATGTATTTTCTTCTTAGAAAAAAAATATTAAGTGCATTACTTCTAACAATTAATTATTACGGATCACGTTATTTGAACAGTATGCTCAAACTATGGTACGAACGAGCAAGACCTGATGTGACGCAGCTTGTTACAGCAACTGGATATAGCTTTCCGAGCGGTCATACGATGAACGCTACTGCTTTTTTAGGATTTATTGCATACGTCACAATTACAGAAGATCGTATTTCATTGCATAAAAAGTTGCTGATTATTTTTATAGCAAGCTTCGTTGTATTATCTATTTCAGTTAGCCGAATTTATCTTGGCGTGCACTATCCATCTGACATATTAGCTGGATGGGCAGCTGGCGGTAGCTGGCTCGTTTTATGTGTTATATTTCATAAGGCGTTCATTAAAAAAGAACCTATGTCATAATAGGTTCTTTTTGCATGGGCTCCACATGAATATGAGCATGGTAAATTCCGAATTTCTTTCGAAGCATATCTTCAATATTGTCAGTAATACAATGGCTTTCGCTAACATCCATTCGAGCATCTACTTCAATTGTAATATCTACATACGTTTGATTCCCATACATACGAGCGCGAATATCTACAATATGTTCTACACCTGAAATATGCTCGATAGCATCAGCATATTCATCCATTTTCTCAGGATCGATTCCATCCGTTAGCATATGAGAAGCTTCTACGAAAATTTCCCATGCAGTCTTACAAATAATAAGACCGACAATTAAAGCAGCAATAGGGTCTAAAATAGGCATTTTGAACTGTGATCCGACAATACCTATTACTGTACCAATACTTACGAGAGCATCTGATAAATTATCTTTTGCAGCGGCTTCTAACGACTTACTCTTTGTTTGAATCGCAATCTTTTTCGTATACTTATATACGAAATACATTACGACGGCAGAAAATAAAGCAACCCACGCAGCGAGTACATTAGGCGCTGCGTGTTTCGGATTTAAAAACGATTGAATTGCACTAATCACAACTTCTAATCCGACTGTTGCCATAATAAAGGAAGCAACAAGTGATGCGATTTGTTCTGCGCGTGAATGCCCATATGGATGATCTGGGTCACGAGGCTTACGAGAAATTTTTAGGCCAATTAATATTGCTAAAGAAGCACCAATATCCGTTAAGTTATTCAAACCATCAGCACGTAATGCGCTAGAGAGGGTAATATAACTGATGATGATTTTCAAAGAGGATAAAAATATGTAGGCTATAATGCTGACAATAGCACCTTTATCAGCTTCTTTATGAGAAAGAGAATCCATTTTAATCACTCGCCTTTCTACAGGGAATTTCTTTCTATACATAGAGTATCAAACGAAACTCGTGTGGGTCTATACAAACATTGTTGACGTTTTATAGCTTTTTAAGAAGGGGATAACAAAGTTTCGTTAAGGAAAAATATGTTGAAAAGTACAAAGTGGAAATTTATTAAACAATTAATGATGATTATGGCAAAAGGAAAGAGGGCGAGAATAATGATTCTCATAATTTCTTTCATATATATTTTTCACAAAATGACTTTTTGTAATTCCCTGTGTGAGTAATATATAAGAAATGATAAAAAAATTCTCGATTAAGAAGAGGAGAAAAGCATAAAAATGTTCATCTTCCATAAAGAGACAAAGGCAAAGAACAATTTGAAAACGAAAAAAACCTCTGATGATTTTTCAGAGGTTTTTCGTTTCTTAGTATGCTTCTAAAAACTCAGTAACTTGCTCTTCCGTTTTTGCATTTGCACTATGTAAGTGACCTAACTTTTCGCCATTTTGATATACAAGTAGGCTTGGAATACCCATTACTTGATACTCTTCAGCAATACTTGGGAACTCATCTTTATTAATAGAATACCATTCAAACTTATTGAACTCTTCCATTACATCTCCGATAAAGTTGTCCATACGCACGCAATCTGGGCACCATGTAGTAAAGAACTTAACAACTACTGGCTCCTCGCTTGCGATGATGTCTTTGAATTCCTTGTCAGACTTGATTTCTCTCATGTTTTGTTGCTCCTTTTTCACTTATAATATTTGGGGTTATTTAGGCGGTGTTTTTGCCTAAAAACGAAAACTTCTAACGAAAGTTTTTCTTTCCGAATAATTCGTTTGCAAATTGATCCACCGCAGTTTCCTGAAGTCCTGGTACAACATGTGAGTAGGTTCCAGTGTGATACCTACTCTTTTATGTCCTAATCGTTCACTTACAATCTTCGGATGTACGCCTTAGATCCTGGAAACGAATATTAGGAACTTCACTTTTCTTTATAAGCTTTTTCATGAGCTGTGTCAA
Source organism: Bacillus sp. JJ783 (assembly GCF_036963225.1). Classification (NCBI taxonomy): domain Bacteria; kingdom Bacillati; phylum Bacillota; class Bacilli; order Caryophanales; family Bacillaceae; genus Bacillus; species Bacillus sp. JJ783. The sequence continues at coordinate 49,104 of NZ_JBALMG010000009.1, forward strand.
ACTTCTGAAACGGCAGACCAAATCGCAGTCATTATAGCGTTCACCATATCGCTCTTTTTCCTCAGAGATTTTTTGCAGATGGTCATTTAGTGCCATTAAAGTAATGTCAGGCAAAATCAGCAATCTCTTTCCTGAAGAGGCTTTTAGTTCATGGAATCCCTTTGTAATGTGAGAGAGGGAACGGTTAACAGATAACGTTCGTCTCTCAAAATCAATATCTTTCCATTGTAGACCTAAGATTTCACCTTTACGCATTCCACATGTAATAGCAAGAAGATAAGCGATATAATAACGGTTTTCTTTTGCATGTTCTAAAAAACAAAGAACTTCTTCATCGATTAAAAAACTAGGGGGTTGACGCTGATTTAGTGGAAAGAGCTCATTATATCACTCTTTCGGAGGAGGTGAGTTAGGATGCGGAAATGGTTAAAGAAACTATTTTCGAAAAAAACGCCCACCCTGCATTGTTTGTGAGGAACAAGAAGGTGAGCTTCAATTAAACGAAACTGATTCGATTTGTGAAAATTGTGCCCAAATTATGCATGAACAAGGTATTGAAAGAGATGAATAGTACCCTTTACATCTTATTCCATATATAACAAAGCTGGTTAGCTTCTGATTCAAGTGCTATTAAATGATCATTATTAATAGAGTTATTCGTATACATTCGGTTCTTTTGGATGTTAAGAACCGTATAATTCACATCGTTATGTTCATTTGAAAATGTTGATTCGTTTAATAATGTCAGCGTTGAGTTGATGTTGTATTTATCAATTCGCTCTTTCTTTCCTTTGAAAAACAGTTTGATAAGATGCGGCTCATCATTAATGAGCAAACCGAGTTCAGGTGATGAGCGGACGATTAAATCATCTGATATCCAATGTAATTTACCTGGATCGAACCAAGAGACGTCTTTGTTTTTAATAAATTTTTTGTACTGTTTTATGACATCGATATAGTTTTGCGTTTTCCTTTGATCAACCGTTTGTACTAATGTTTCGAAACATTCAAAAGGTAGTTCGTTTTGATGAAATTTAATAACAGTATCTCGTAATTGTTTCCAGTAATCAAAAGCTGGTTGGTATTCCGGTTGAGATTTTAGATTTTTTACAAAGTTTGTTTTAGCTGCACTACTTTTCAGTGTGAAGTCTAGAAATTGTGTAAGTCCTACTTTAATTTCTGCCATATTACACCCCCTTTTCAAACATTACTAATTCGATAATGGAAAGGAAAATCCTGCATTTTTCAAGGAGGTGAGCTAGATGCTAGAAAACCCAATGTCCATGCACAATGGCTACGGCAAAGCTGATCCCCAGGAGCAAGAAGGTATCATGACAACGTCTATCGATGCCGAAAAGTTACAAGATGCCATCAGTCGAGCGGTAATGATTTTAGAGGAATATCCAGAAGGCGCGGAACCTGAGGGTGTGAATAGGAGCATTAATGAAGCGTTGGAATTGTTACAAAAGTATTTGGGGCAATAAAAAAGGACTCACGGCAATGAGTCCTCATAAAAAAATATATGTTGGTATCAGTATAATATGGAAGGTGAGTGAATAGAACATGCAAGTAAAAGTATTGGTTAACACACTAAACATGGACCACGCTCAGTGGTTGCAAGCTATTGGTGGCTCAGATGTTTCTACAATCGCAGGTTTAAATTAATGAAAATCAGCAGTTCAAGTATTCTTTGAAAAAACACAAGCGATTGAAAAGAAAGATTTACAAAGTGAATCGGCATATTTCGGAAACGTTTTGGAAGAGGTAGTTGCAAAAGAATTTTCCAAGCGTACGAATTTAAAGGTACAACGCAGAAATGCAATCCTGCAGCATCCTGAATACCCGTGGATGATTGCAAATGTAGACCGATTGATTGTCGGTGAGAAGATTGGCCTTGAATGTAAAATATCGTCTGAATATTTTGGGAAAATTGAGGATCAAAAGAAGGAAGGTGAGCAAAAACGCTATTTGAATAAAAGCTAGTGGACTAGTTTTTAACACTCACTGAAATTAAGAATCATAACATACTTTGTAATAACTTATATGGAAGTGAGTTGAATACTAATGTTTTATTCATATTTTGATACCGGAGATAGAATGCGTCCGTATGGTACGGCGGGTATTACGTATAGCGGAGCACAAAGTACAATTCAAGCTGTTCAACAAGCGTTACAAGCACAGCAGCAAATGCAACAAGGCATACAACCGTACTATTCATCTATGGAGTATTATTACCCAATGCATCATATTACACCATACGGAATTTCTGTTTCAACAATTCCATATGGAACTGTATACAATTTATAAAAATATACGGGGGAATAAATTTGAGTATTTATTATATTAGGGCGCAAGTACAGAGCGTCCTTATAAGAAATGATTCGTATCTAGGGAACAATTGTAAAATTTTAGATATTGGAATGAGAATGTTACAACCTCATGAGTTATATGCAGCGTAAGGATTCCCAAGCAACTACATTATTGATCATGATTTTTACGGGAAGCCTTATCCGAAAACAGAACAAGTTGCCAGATGCGGAAACGCGGTACCGCCACCATTTGCTGAACAATTAGTCAGAGAAAACTTACCAGAAATGAGCGTAGCGGAGGGGGGATAATAAATTCAAGAGGGCAGCAGCAATGTAGGGTGTTATAAAACGAGAACATCCTAGGCCAAGGAATGCATCATTAAAGATACTACTTTAGTAATATAATTGGTGACGCATTCCGAACATTAAGCCTTGTTACACTTGCTATTCTATCTGCCCACCATGGATTCCTGAGAAAGTGCCAAGGCACCTAGGATTGTAGCGAAATGGAATAGCATAAGCATCATCTCCGTTACAAGTTTTTTCTTAACTAAGAAGTTAAGTACTTCAGAAATGGAGCAGGAAAGTGTGCCAGCATACAAGATGCCAACAAACCATCCTTTACTACCCAGCTACACTGGTAAGTCGGTCAGGAATGATTGAATCGAACAATCAACAATTAAAACCAAAATATAGTAAATAGTTTATTAGATTTGAATACAAGTGTAAAATTAATCCATTGTATAGCCCGAACGGAGGATTTTTTTTCTGAAAATCCGAGTTGATGAAACTAGATAATTTGTATTACTCATATAACCGGAATATTATATGAGTGCTTTGTTTTTAAAAGTTATACTTTCTCTTCGCTCTGCCTTATGGTGGAGCATTTTTATTTTTTGTAATAGCAACAACTTGTCCAATTTTTTCAAGTTTAGCATACATAGTATGCAGTAATAGAGTAGAAAGGAGCGCTATATATGTCTTGTTATTACTACTGTAAGAATTGTGAGAGTTACCAAAAGAAAAATCATGATTGCTGTAAAAAAAGAAGTGAGTATTATAATAAGTGCGGTAAAAGATGTGATGACTGTTCTTGCGATCATAAGGAGAATAACCTTGTAAGAGCATCTGCCTTTAGAGCTGTAAATACAGTTAATCAAAACCTTCCAGCCAATACTTTTGTTAAAGTATTATTTCAAAATGAACAATTTGATTTAGCGAACGAATATAACCCAGCAACATCAGATTTTACTCCGAAGACTAGAGGCGTTTATTCCGTAATTGGAACGATTGGTTTCTTTCCAAACGATACAAATTTAAACTATAGAGCACGTGTAGAGGTTCGAGTGAATGGAAATGCGGCAATTGCTATTGATAACGACTTTTTTGGTCCAATAAATTTCGGTAATGTTGTAAGTGTTTCAACAATACTTCAATTACATGCAGGTGATATTGTCGAGATTTTTGCACAAAGTAGTATAGATGGGGTTATTAGTAGTACAGAAGATGGTTCTCATTTTGAGGCTGCAAGATTCCCATCTCCAATTGTATAAATATTAAAAAGGAAAAAATTTTATTAACTCTGCTTTTCGGTGGAGTTTTTTTAATTTCATAATAGCAATAGCTCGTCCAAACTTTTTAAATTTATTTTGCATAGTATACAACAATAGATTTAGAAAGGGGATATAAATATGTCCTATTATTATTGTAAGCATTGCAATGGCTATAAAAAGACACAGCATACTTGTTGTAAGAAGTGTACGGATTATTACGATAAGTGTTGTGATAATGAGAAAGATAAGCTTGTAAGGGCATCTGCTTTTAGAGCTGTTAGTACAGTAGATCAAAATGTCACTGCAAATACTTTTGTTAAAGTATTATTCCCAAATGAACAGTTTGATTTAGCGAATGAATATAATCCAGTAACATCAGAGTTTATTCTATTATTGGTACAATCAGCTTTGCACCTAATGATAGTAATACGAATTATAGAGCGCGTGTAGAAATTCGGGTAAATGATAATCCAGCTATAGCGATAGATAATGACTTTTTTGGTCCACCCAATTTTGCAAATGTCGTAGCTGTTTCAACAATACTTCAATTACATGCAGGAGATGTAGTTGAAATTTTTGCTGAGAGTGATGTAGATGGACTGATTATACAAAATGATCCAGGATTTATTAGTACGCATTTTGAAGCTGCAAGATTCCCATCTCCAATAAAATAAAAGACATGTTTGTGATTTATGGACTATTTTTTTAAAAAAGGCTCTACCTTATGGTAGGGCCTTTTAGTTTAAGTTATTTAGACGGTAATATATTAAAATAAGTTCATAAATACTTGATAAGCAACACCTAGAGTTAATACGATAGCTAATAGTTTTGCTACCCATCTCGGTGCATTTAAATTTAGTAAAAGGGAATGACATATACTAAATGTAATGCAGAGTGTTAAAAGAATTGCGATAAGATATAAAATTAATAGGAAGAAAGGTTGCTCTATGGAGCCGAAGTCAATTTTGGATGGATTCATGTAATATGTCCCTCGTTTTTTATTGATATATTAATATAATAATGAAAAATACAAGAAATTGGAAGAGTAATGTAATAAATACTATAAAAGTAA